>NZ_DASZTJ010000025.1:0-12234 GCF_035548235.1 Rhodopila sp. | reverse complement strand
GCGCAGCCGGCGCCCCAACGTGCTTGTCCCATGGATAGTCCTCCCCTTCGTGGCGCCGCTTATGCCCGCGCGCCTGGACGCCAGCTTGCCATCGCCGCGGGGGCCGCGCCAAGGGAGTCGTGAGAGGGGATGCCGCCGACGGAGGCAAACCGCCCGTTGCGCCCTCACAGGTCCGTGATAAGACGGTTCCGCCACCACCGGTTGCCGCCGTCGCGGACCTGTATAGAGTGAGATGGATGTCAAACCCCGGCCGCCAGAGCACCGTTGACCTCCTGCGCCGGCTGGTCGCCTTCGACACGACCAGCCGCAACTCCAATCTTGCGCTTATAGGTTTCGTACGAGACTACCTCGACGGGTTCGGCGTCGCCTATCGCGTCAGCCAGAACGCCGCCGGCGACAAGGCCAACATCCATGCCATGATCGGGCCGCGGGCCACCGGCGGGCTGGCGTTGTCGGGCCATGTCGATACCGTTCCGGTGGACGGCCAGTCCTGGTCCGCCGATCCCTTCACCCTGCGCCACCAGGACGGGCGCCTGCTCGCTCGGGGCGCCTGCGACATGAAGGGCTTCGTCGCCGCCTGCCTGGCCGCCGTGCCGGACTTCCAGGCGATGCCCCTGGTCCGCCCGCTGCACCTGTTCATCAGCTATGACGAGGAAGTCGGCTGCAACGGTGCGGTGCGGCTGATCGAGGACATGGCCGAATCCGGCCTGCGCCCCAGCGTGTGCGTGGTCGGGGAACCGTCGATGATGAAGCCGATCCTGGCGCACAAGGGCAAGCTCAACCTGCGCGTCACCGTCAAGGGCCGGCCGGGCCATTCCAGCGAACCCGCCAAGGGCGTCAACGCCGTCTACGCCGCCGCCCGCGCGATCGACTGGGTGCGGCAGGAAAGCGAACGCCTCGCCGCCGAAGGCCCGTTCGAGGAGGGGTTCGATCCGCCCTACACCACCATCCATGTCGGCACCGTCAAGGGCGGCTCCATCCTGAACATCATTCCGGAGCACGCCGAATTCACCATGGAATGGCGGCTGATCCCGGGCGACGACCCGTACGCGCATCTGCGGCGGATGCAGCACTGGATCGCCGAAACGATCGAGCCGGCGATGAAGGCCGTCGATCCCGCCTGCGGCTTTTCCTATACGGTCGAGCTGGAGATGCCGGGCATGTACCTGCCGGCGAACCACGACCTGGCAACGATCGTCAAGCAGGTGGCATCGTCCAACAGCGCCGGCAAGGTCGCCTATGGCACCGAGGGCGGCTTCTATGAGGAGGCCGGCATCGCGACGATCATCTGCGGACCCGGCGATATCGCGCAGGCGCATCAACCGGACGAATGGATCGCCGAAGAACAGCTTGTGCTCTGTGATCGTTTCATCCGCCGCATGGCCGAACGGCTGCTGACATGACACCGCCGCTGCCGGAGTTCAAGGTCCATATCGACCGACCGGATATCGGCGAATGGCTGAAAGGCAACACCGGCCTGCAGGGTTTCACCTCTTTCGACAGCGGCAAGTCAGGCCCGCACGTGGCGCTGCTGGCGCTGATGCACGGCAAC
Source organism: Rhodopila sp. (assembly GCF_035548235.1). Lineage (GTDB taxonomy): Bacteria > Pseudomonadota > Alphaproteobacteria > Acetobacterales > Acetobacteraceae > Rhodopila. The sequence continues at coordinate 10,682 of NZ_DASZTJ010000025.1, read as the reverse complement.
GAGATCGCCGGTGCCGTCGCTCTGGACCGCCTGCTGCGGGCCCGGGTCCGGCCGTCGCGCGGACGGCTGACGTTGGGCTTCGTCAATCTCGGCGCCTTCGATCGTTTCGATCCGGCGCGTCCCACTGCCTCGCGCTTCGTCGATGAGGACCTGAACCGGGTCTGGGACCCGGCCGTCCTCGACGGTCCCCGCTATTCCGCCGAACTCACCCGCGCCCGGGACATGCGGCCGTTCATCGAAGGGGTCGACGTCGTGCTCGACCTGCATTCGATGCTTTGGCCGTCCGAGGCGCTGACGCTGTGCGGTTCATCATCCGCCGGACGGGCGCTGGCGAAGGCGATCGGCACCCCGCCGCTGATCGTCGCCGACCATGGCCACGTCAACGGACGCCGGCTGATCGATTACCCGCGTTTCTCCTGCGCCGACGCCAACTGCGCCGCGGTACTGGTCGAGGCCGGGCAGCATTGGGAACCGGCCACGGTGCAGACCATGCTGGCCAGCATCGCCGGGCTGCTGCGGCACCTGAGGCTCGTCGACGACACCTCGATGCTGCCGCCCCCACCTGCATCGCCGCGGCCGGTCCGCGTGGCGACCGTAACCATGGCGGTGACGGCGATGACGTCCAATTTTGCTTTCGTCGAGAACTACCGAGGCGGCGACATCATCGCGAAACGAAACACGCTGATCGCGATGGATGGGGAGACGGAAATCCGCACGCCGCACGACAACTGTCTGCTGGTGATGCCGGCGCTGCGGCCGAGCCGCGGGCATACGGCGGTGCGGTTGGGGCGGTTCGAGGGGGCAATGTGATACGGGCGGTGCGGTGTCCTGGTTGGCGCGACAGCCAGCCCCTGGCGCCCGGAAGAAGCCTGTCGGCGCAAAGCGCCCCTCAATAGATATCCCGCAGGTAACGCCCCTGCCGCGCCAGGGCGACGATCCACTCCCGTGCCTGGTCCTCGGACAGCCCGCCCTCGGTCATCGCGATCCGGCGCAGCGCGGCGTCGACGTCGCGCGCCATCCGCATCGCGTCGCCGCAGACGTAGAAATGCGCGCCTTCCTGCAGCCAGCGCCATAGATCGGCGGCCTGTTCCGCCATCCGGTGCTGCACATAGACCTTCGCCGCCTGGTCGCGGGAGAACGCGACGTCCAGCCGACCCAGCGTGCCGTCCGACAGCCAACCGCGCAGCGTGTCGCGGTAAAGGAAGTCCGACGCCTCATGCTGGTCGCCGAAGAACAGCCAGCTCCTGCCCTTGATCCCCGCCGCCGACCGTTCGGCCAGGAACGATCGGAATGGCGCGATGCCGGTGCCGGGGCCGACCATGATGACCGGCGTCTTCGGGTCATCCGGCAGACGGAAATGGCTGGTCTGGATGCTCGCCAGGATCGAGCCGCCGCCGACCGCCCGGAATCCCAGGAAACCGCTGCCCACGCCCAGCCGTGCACGCGACCGCCGCATGTCCTTCACCACGCTGACGCAGAGATGGACCTGCCCCGCATGCGCCAGCGGCGAGGACGCGATCGAATAGAGCCGCTTACGCAACGGCGGCAAGGACCGCACCAAATCGCCCAGCGGCGGGCGTGCCGATGGGAACGCCTGCAACAAATCCAGCAGGTCGAACCCGTCCGGCTCCGCCCCGTCGTCCCCTTCCACCAGCTTGCGCAGCGCCGCGGCATGCGCCGGATAGGCCGCCGCCCCGGCCAGCAGGTCGAGCGTGCGGTCCAGCGGGCGGGCGATGTCGAGCACGTCGAACGCCTCGGCCAGCGTCCGATCCTTGCCGTCCGCGCCGGTCACCACCGTTTCGGGCTTGGCGCCCAGCGCCGCGATCGTCGCCTGGATCAGCGCCGGATCGTTGTGCACCGTCAGGTTGATCGAATCGCCCGGCAGGTACGTGAGCCCCGGGACACCGAGGTCGATGACGACATGCCGCACGTCCTTGGCGGAATCCGGCGTGGTCAGCGGTTCGGCGGACAGCACCGTAACGGGCACGCCCTCCGGCTCCGCCGGCGCTTTCGGGACGGCGGAGGCTGCGATGGCGGGCGCCTCGGCCAGCAATTGCTTGACCATGCGCGAGGTGGCCTTCGCGCCCGGCACGCAAAGCGTCGTGGTGGCCTCGCGGCCCTCGGCCAGCGCCTCGGAATAGGTCTGGCACAGATAGCCGCACTGGCCGCAATCGAGCTGCGCCATCGCCGCCATCAGCCGCCGCTTCAGCGGCTTGCCCTCGGCAAGCTTCATCCGCTCGTCCAGCTCCAGCGCCGGGTCGTGCCAGGGGAAATCTTCCTCGGGCTCCGGCGCCGCACCCGGTGACAGGGTCATTGGCGTCGTCGCGCCGGGATTGCCGTACAGGCCCGCCAGGAACCCGTTCAGCCAGGCGCGCTGTTCGAGGGAGAACGGGGCGTTCTCCGGGATCGACGGCAAGGGGGGCAAACCAGGGGGCAGAACCGCGTTCATGCCGCCTCGGCGTGCGCGGCGTCGGTCAAGGCCAGCAGCGTCGCGTCGTCGCGCGCCGCACTCCAGTCCTGGAAACTTTCGTTCGGCTCGCGGCTGCGCATCCATTCGCGCAGCAGGGCCAGGATCATCGGCGGCAGGTCCTCGAACACCACGCCGGGGCGGATCAGCCGGCCGATCGCCTGATGCGCGCCGGCCCCGCCGCCGACATGCAGGTCATAGCCTTCGACCATGTCCTCTCCCTGCTCGACCTTGGCGGCGAGCAGGCCGAAATCGGAGATATAGTGCTGCGCGCAGGAATGATGGCAGCCGGTCAGGTGGATGTTGACCGGCGCGTCGACGGTGATGCGCGGCTCCAGGAACTCGACCAGATCGGTCGCATGCTTCTTGGTGTTGCTGGCGGAGAACTTGCAGCCGGCGTTGCCGGTGCAGGCTACCAGCCCGGCGCGCAGGTGGCTGGCCTTCCAGTCGAGGCCCAGGGCCTCGATCGCCGCGCAGGCGGCAGGGATGTCGGCCTCGGCGATGTCGGGGACCAGCAGGTTCTGCCACACCGTCAGCCGCACCTGCGCCGATCCGTAACGGTCCGCGATGGCGGCAAGGCCGCGCATCCGTTCCGACGTGACGCGGCCGACGGGGAAGACGACGCCGATATAGCTGCGGCCTTCCTGTTTCTGCTTGTGCACGCCGATATGGCCGATACGGTCCTGCACCGGCCGGGGCTGGATCGCCGCCGCGTCCACACGTGTCAACGGCCTCCCCAGCTCGGCTTCCACCTTGTCGAGGTAGGCCGGGATGCCGATGCGGTCGAGCACGTATTTCAGCCGCGCCTTGGTGCGGTCGGTGCGGTTTCCCTCGGCGATGAAGACGCGCAGGATGGCGTTGGCGAGCGGGATCGTTTCATCAGGCGCGACGATCACGCCTGTTTCGCGGGCGAAATCCTTGTGGCCGGTGATGCCGCCCAGGCCCAGCCGGTAATAGACGCCGGGCGGCACGCCGAACCCGTCGGCGACCTGCACCGCGGTGAAGGCGATGTCGTTGGTATCCTCCAGCACCGCCACCGCGCCGCCGCCGTCATAGGCGATATTGAACTTGCGCGGCAGGCCGTAGAGTTCCGGATGGTGCAGGATGAAATGATGCATCGCCCGCGTATGGGGACGGGTGTCCAGCAGCTCGTGCGGATCGATCCCCGCGGTCGGGCTGCCGGTGACGTTGCGGATATTGTCGGCACCGGACCCGCGGGACGTCAGGCCGATCTCCGACAGGCGGATGACGATTTCGGGCGGGGCCGAAGCGGGGATTTCCCGCAATTGCAGGTTGGCCCGCGTGGTGATGTCGGCAAACCCGCCGGCAAGGTCGTCGGCGATGTCGGCCACGCCGCGCATCTGGTGCGCGGTCAGGATGCCGCCGGGGATGCGCAGGCGGCACATATAGGCGTTCTGGGTAGGCGCGACATAGAACAGGCCAAAGTACTTCGTCAGGAAAACGTCCGTTCCCTTCGGGAACGCCCCCTCCTGCGCCATCGCCGCGATCTCGTCGAAGCGCAGCAAAGGCGGCTTCTTTCGTTTCGCCTCCTCCTCGGCCACCAGCTTGCCGCCGGCGGCGACGGTGCGGTCCTGCGCGGCGCGCTGCAGGTCGTTGGGATCCGACGCCTCGCCCCCGCCCGGCGCCAAAGGCAGGCCGGCCGCGGCCCGCCGCGCCTCGACGCCGAACATGAAACCCTTGAGGTATTCCTGCTGCTCCGTGGAGAACGGGCCGGACATGGCTACGTCTCCTGCGGCAGGGCCGAGGGCAGTTCAGCGCCCTTGCGGGCATAGGTGACGTAGAACGCCAGGGCGACGAAGGTGAAGCCGCCCACGAGGTTGCCCAGCGTGACCGGCACCAGGTTCCAGGCGACCCAGCTGAACAGCGAGACTTTCGCGCCCATCATCATGCCGGCGGGGATGATGAACATGTTGACGACGGTGTGTTCGAAGCCCTGGGCGAAGAAGATCAGGATGGGCATCCAGGCGCCGACGATGCGCCCGATGGTGGAGGTGGAGGCAAGGCCCATCACCACGCCCATGCAGACCATCCAGTTGCACAGGATCGCCTTGACGACGCAAGTCAGCATGCCCGCCCCGCCGAACGCGGCATAGCCGATCGTCTTGGCCTCGGCCAGGGCGCGGATGCGGTCGGCGACCCCGACCGGGGCGACCTGCCAGGCATTGGTGACGGCGATCACGAACAGGATGGCATAGATGACGCTGCCGATCAGGTTCCCCAGCAGGACCCATGACCAGTTCGTCAGCATCTGGGCGGGTTTTGCCTGTCCGGCCATCACCGCCATGGGCAGCAGGGCGAAGCTGCCGGTGACCAGTTCCAGGCCCAGCAGGACGATCATGACGAAGCCGACGGGGAAGATCAGGGCGCCGACCAGAAGCTGCCCGGTCTGCACGGCGGCGCCGACGGCCAGGGAGGTGGCGATACCGAGCAGGGCGCCCGAGAGCATGCCGCGGACGAGCAGGTCGCCGGGTGACAAGGCGGCCTTGGTGGCGCCGGCCTGGATCATGGCGGAGACGATGGCGGGGGGCTTCAAAGAGTCCATGGTGCCTCGCTGTTCGCTTTTTTCGCTGATCGCTTTTTTGGCATCGAACAATGCGATTTCCGTGCCACGATCGTTGCGGTCAGTCGTCGGCGCGCGAGATGCTCCAGATCGTGATGTCCCAGGCGTTGTGCAGGGCGACGATCAGCAGGATGCCGACGGTGAGCGCCAGCGCGGGCAAGGCCGCCGCCAGTCTCAGGGCCAGGCCGATGCCGCAGGCTGCCTCCAGCACATAGGCCAGCAGGGGCAGGATCGCGTACCAGATCGTGTCTTCGCGGTCGATCCGCCGGCTGAGACCGTCCGTCATCGCGTCCCGCCAGGTGAGGCCGTAATAGCCGACGCCGAAGACCCCGGCGGCGACGACGAAGCCGCCGCAGACGGTCCACAGCCGCAACGGCGCGGCCAGGATCAGGCTGACGCCCAGGATGCTGCCGAAATGCACGACGCTGGCGGAGAGGAACATGCGCAGCGCGGCGGAGCGGCTGCCGCGGAAACGGTTGGAGGCGACCGAGGCGGCGACGAAGAGCAGCCCGATCATGGTGGCGGACCCTTCGCCCGCTATGGCGTAGAAGTTGCGCCAGTCGGCAAGGGCATCGGAAAGGGCGCGCGGGTCAAAGGTGAGCAGGGCGGCTACTCCTCCTCCAGCCGTCCGCGCTGCCGCCGGCCGATCGCCAGCTCCGTCACGATCCCATGCAGCGTCCGCAGCTCCTGCTCGGTCACCTCGCCGCGCTGGAAGAAGTGGCGGATGTTGCGCACCATCCCGGGACGCTTGGGAAGGTTGCGAAGGAAACCACAGGCATCGAGCTGGTCCGTCAGGTGCGCCAGGAAGTTCTCGAGCTGCCCTTTCGTCGCCACCTTGGTTTCATTCGTCATCAATGTGCGCCCTGGCGTCGTGTCGGCGGCGGTCCACCATTCATAGGCCATCACCATCACCGCCTGCGCCAGGTTCAGCGACATGAAGGCGGGGTTGAGCGGGTAGCGGACCAGCGCGTCCGCCTGCGCCATGTCGTCATTGTCCAGCCCCGCGCGTTCGGGACCGAACAACAGGCCGATCGACAGGCCGCGTTCGGCGATCAGCCGCATTTCGGCCGCCGCCCCGCGGGCGGTCAGCACCGGCTTGACGATGTGGCGCGGGCGCGGGCAGGTGGCGAACACCCGGTGCAGGTCGGCGACCGCGTCGGCCACCGTGTCATGCACCGTGGCCGCATCCAGGATCCGGTCGGCGCCCGAGGAATTCCGCCACGCCTTCTCCTGCGGCCAGCCGTCCCGCGGCGCCACCAGCCGCAGGTGGAACAGCCCCCCATTGGCCATCGCCCGTGCGCAGGCGCCGATATTGTCGGCAAGCTGCGGCCGCACGAGGACGACGACTGGGCTGTTGCCGATCGGGTGCAGGTCGGCGCCGCCGTCGCGCCCGGTCATGGCCTCTTTCTCACCCCGCTCGCCGCCAGGTCGTGCCCTTCGGCCCATCCTCCAGCACGATCCCCTTCGCCGCCAAATCCGCTCGGATCGCATCCGCCCTGGCGAAATCGCGCGCCTTTCGTGCGGCGATCCGGTCGGCGATCGCGATGTCGATCCAGCCCGTGTCTTCCTGCCCGCCGCGGAACCAGGCGTCGGGCGACTGGCCCAGCAAGCCCAGCACCGAACCGCTCGCGCGCAGTCCGGCCGCCGCCGCCGCATCTCCGGCCAGCGCGGCGTCGGCCAGGCCGTGCAGGACGGACAGGGCCAGCGGCGTGTTCAGGTCGTCGCACAGCGCGTCGATGACATCCTCGGGGACAGCCTCGGGGACATCCCCGGGGACAGCCTCGGGGACCGCCGCCTCTGCCGCCGGGGCGGTGGCCAGGGCGCGGTAGAACCGGTCCAGCTCCCGCTTCGCCTCCACCAGCCCCTGGTCGGAGAAATCCAGTTCCGACCGGTAGTGCGACCGCAGCAGCAGCAGCCTGATCGCCTCGCCCGGCGCCTTCGCCAGCACGTCGCGGACGGTGAAGAAATTGCCCAGGCTCTTGGACATCTTCTCCCCGTTCACCTGCAGCATCCCGTTATGCAGCCAGACCCTGGCGAAATGGCTGTGCGGGAAGGCGCAGAGCGACTGGGCGCGCTCGTTTTCGTGGTGCGGGAAGATCAGGTCCGCCCCACCGCCATGGATGTCGAACGTCTCGCCCAGATACTTCCACGACATCGCGGAGCACTCGATATGCCAGCCCGGCCGGCCGCGTCCCCACGGGCTGTCCCATCCCGGCAGTTCCGGCGGCGAGGGCTTCCACAGCACGAAATCCCCTGCGTCCCGCTTGTACGGCGCTGGATCGATGCGCGCGCCGGCCAGCAACTCCTCGGGCGAGCGGCCGGACAGCGCGCCGTAGTCAGGGTCCGTGGCGACGGCGAACAGCACGTGGCCTTCGGCGGCATAGGCGTGGCCGGAGTCGATCAGCCGCTCGATGATCATGATCATCTCGGCGACATGGTCTGTCGCCCGCGGCTCCCGGTCCGGCGGCAAGGCGCCCAGCGCGGCCATGTCGGCATGGAAGTCCGCTGTCGTGCGGGCGGTGATCGCCGCGATCGGCTCCCCGCTTTCCAGCGACCGCGCGTTGATCTTGTCGTCGATGTCGGTGATGTTCCGCACATAGGTCACGCGCGGGTACAACCGTCGCAGCAGCCGCGCCAGCACGTCGTACACCACCACCGGCCGAGCGTTGCCCAGATGGGCAAGGTCGTAGACCGTCGGTCCACAGACGTACATGCGTACATGCCGGGGATCGATGGGCACGAACCGTTCCTTGCGGCGGCTCAGACTGTTATGGAGAAAAAGCTCCGGCATAAGTTACCCCTTGCTGACGCGCTTTTTCCGGGAAACCGATGCGCGACGCAACGGCCAAGGACGATTGACAGACATCAACGCAGGCCTTACGCAGCGACGGCAAATTGAGAATCGTTCGCAAATGCAGGCAACCGACGCGTCCCGCCCCTCCCCGGCCTCCCGCCTCCGTCGGTTCCTGGTGGTTTTTGGACCCGGCCTCGTGGTCATGCTGGCGGACACCGATGTAGGCAGCGTCATCACCGCGGGACAGAGCGGGGTGCAGTGGGGCTATCGCCTGCTGGGACTGCAGTTCCTGCTGGTGCCGATCCTTTATATAGCGCAGGAACTGACGGTCCGCCTGGGACTGTTCACCGGCCGCGGCCATGGGGAGCTGATCCGCGATACCTTCGGCAAGGGCTGGGCCTGGGTGTCGGCGCTTGGCCTGGGCGTCGCCGTCACCGGCGCGCTGCTGACCGAGTTCTCGGGCGTCGCCGGCGTGGGCGAGCTGTACGGCCTGCCCCGCGCGGCATCGCTGTCGATCGCGGCGGTGGCGCTGCTGGCCGTGGTGATCACCGGGTCCTATCGCCGGGTGGAGCGGGTGGCGATCGCCGTCGGCCTGTTCGAGCTGGCGTTCTTCTTCGTTGCCTGGGCCGCGCATCCCTCGGTCGCCGGCATGCTGAAAGGCAGCGTCGACATCCCGTTCCGGGACCGGGATTACCTGTACCTCGCGGCCGCCAATATCGGCGCGGTGATCATGCCGTGGATGGTGTTCTACCAGCAATCCGCCGTGGCCGATAAGCGCCTGACGCCCGAACACCTGCGGGCCGCGCGCTGGGACACGGCGGCGGGGGCGCTGCTGACGCAGTTGATCATGGCCGCGGTGCTGATCGCCTGCGCCGCCACGATCGGACTGCGCAAGCCCGATGCCAGCCTGGAAACGGTCGGCGACATGGCGCAGGCGCTGACGCCCTTCCTGGGGCAGACCATGGGCAACCTGGTTTTCGGCCTCGGCGTCCTCGGCGCCGGCATGGTGGCGGCAATCGTCGTGTCGCTCGCCTTCGCCTGGGGCCTGGGCGAGGTCACCGGCTACCGCCATTCGCTGGAGTTCCATCCGCTGCGGGCACGCTGGTTCTATGGCGTCTACGCCGCCTGCGTCGTGGCCGGCGCCGTGCTGGTCGGCGTCTGGCCCGACCTCGTGAGCCTGAACGTCGCGGTGCAGGTGATGAACGCCCTGCTGTTGCCGCTGGTCCTGGGGTTCCTGATCGCGCTGGCGGTCCGGGCGCTGCCGGCGGCGCACCGGCTGCGCGGCTGGTATCTGTGGCTGGTCGTCGCCGTCTCCGCCGTCACCTGCGCGCTGGGCGTCTTCGGCGCGCTGGCGGGCCTGGCCTAGCTTGCCTCCTTCGCCGTGGTGGCCGGGCCTTCCCGGCCCCTATTCCGCCGCTTCGGCCACGCCCGTCGCCATCCAGTCATGCAGTCCCGCCACCAGTGCCGTCAGGCTGGCGGAGCGCAGCGGCACGAACCGTTTCCCGACCTGGCGGCACAACGCCTTCACCGCGTTCGCCGCCTCATGGCTGATGCAATCGACCGGGAACAGCACCAACTCGGCGCGGCTGATCAGGCCGGGCAGCAGCGAGGCGTGGTTCTCCACCCCACCATCATGCGACAGCAGCGTCCCGCCGAACCGCCCGACCACGGCGCGCATCTGCGCCACCTGGTTCGGCCGTCCGCCGACATACAGCACCGCCGCACCGCCCAGCGCGATCGGCGGCGCCGTCTCGTCCATCACCGGCGTAAGCGATTCTTCGACCGCCTGCAGTTCCCGCCGCATCGCCTGCGCGGTTTCATCGGCGGCCAGGCGGGCGTCGCGGTCGGCGGCAGCATTTTCCTGCGCGGCGGCCAGCTTTTCCTCCAGGTGACAGCGCCGCGCCGTCTCCGCCGCCAGGCGGCGTTCCAGGTCGGCGATCTGCGTCCGCAGGTCCGGATCGGCCTCGGTCCGGGCGGCGGGGCACTGCGCCTCCAGCTCCGCCTGCAACTGGTTGATCCGTGCGTCCCTTGCCGTGATCGCTTCATGCATCGCGGCCTGAAGCTGGTCGAGCCGCTCCGCCAGCTCCGACCGTTCCGCTTCCAGCACGCATAGCCGCTTGATGTCCGCGCGGTTCGCCGATCCGACGAGGTGCGACAGCATATGCACCTCCCCGAACGCCTCGCGGATCAGCGACTGGCCGGTCGCCTCGTGCGTCAGCGTCGCCCAATAGGCGCCGGGGATGTCGCCTCGCTTCACCGCGCCCCGCCACAGGGCGCGCACGTCCGCTTCGGTGGAGGCCTTGGCGAACTGGCTCACGGCCAACTTGTGGTTGGCATCCAGCGCCTTGTGCAGCCGCCGCGCCGGCTCGTCGTGCCGGCCCGCCAGGGTGACGGCGATGCCGTGCAGCTCGTGGTCCGTGCTGTCCGGCGGCGCCATGCCGAGCTTGCGGAGGACCTGACGGAGTTCGGTGGTGGAAAGGCAGGTGCCGATGATCGAACAATGCAGGTTCGTATTGAACTCCCAGATCTTCGTGCGCCGCGGCGCGGCTTCGCGCAGCGTGAGGATCGGGGCGAGCGGCTTGATATCGAACGGCCGCACTGATGCCGGCGGCGCGCCGGCCACATGCGGGACCGACGGCGCGCCTGGGTGACGCGACCCCGATGGCATGCCTGCCAGGCGCGGCACGACGGGACGGGCGCTCCCGCTCATCCGAAGCGGGCTTGGTCTTGGGTGGGGCGGCTTGCGACCATTCTCGAACTACCGTAATGTCTGTTTGGACATAGCGATACTGGCTGAAGGGAACGCGTCTGCCAAGCGCGAATCTGGTCGGTGAACATGG
>NZ_DASZTJ010000024.1:0-4298 GCF_035548235.1 Rhodopila sp. | reverse complement strand
GGTACGATCACGGCGTCGATGCCGTGATGGACCTGCCGGTGACGCCGGTCGCGCTGGCGGTGCAGCAGGTGGCGAAGGAAAAGGGCGGTTCGGTCATGATCACCGCCTCTGCGATCAGCGAGTTCACGTCGAAATTCTGCTCCCCCACCAGCAGCCATTGGGCGGATGACACGCATGCCTTGACCACCGGCGCGGCGATGCTGCAACCGGGCGGTACGTGGTTCTTCATCACGGTCGATTTTTCCTTCGGCCTGGCATTGCAGAACCTGACCACCGCGGCGATCGAGGCGAATGGCGGCAAGCTGTTGGGATCGGCGAAATTCCCGATCGGGAATTCCGACTTCTCCACCCAGGTGGTCGCCGCGCAAGCCGCCAACCCCCAGGTGATCGGGCTGGCGGCGGTGGGCAACGACCAGGTCAACCTGATCAAGCAGCTTCACGAGTTCGGCGTGCATACGAAGCTCGCCGGTTTCCTGGTCTATATCACCGACATCCACTCGCTCGGCCTGGACGTCGCGCAGGGGTTGAGCTTCGCGTCCAGCTTCTATTGGGACCAGAACGACGACGCACGCGCGTTCGCCAAGCGGTTCATGGCGGAGCGAAAGGCGATGCCGACCAAGAACCAGGCGATGAACTACGCGGCGGCAACGCATTTCCTGAAGGCGATGGCGCAGGCGGGGACGACCGATCCGGTGGCGGTGAACAAGGCGATGCGGGCAATGCCGGTCGCCTGCTTCGGCCGGCCGGCGTCACTGCGCGCGGACGGGCGGCTGATGGTCGACCTGTCGCTGTATCGCGTGAAACAACCGACCCAGAGCAAGGGAGCGTGGGATTATTACGAGACGGTGGGCACGGTGCCCGCGGCCAAGGCATTCCTGCCGGAGAACCCGGCCTGCGCCTGAAGTGCTTCAATCCTCGCCCAGCAGGACGCAGCAGGGCAGCACATCGTGCAGGCGGCCCAGTTCCAGTTCCGGGCCGAATGTCAGGCCGGTCAGCACGTCCTGCCAGGTCCTGCCGGCCAGGTCCGTCGGCGGTTCCAGGCGTGCATCCGCCGTCCCCTGCGCCTCGCGACGAGCAGGGAACCGGTGCACGGAAACCAGGAGCGCCTGGCGTTCCTGGCGGCGGACGAACGCACATATCTCATCGGACGTGGCAAGCGGTTCATAGTCGCCCTCGGCGAACAGCGCCGGCAGCGAGGCCCGCAGGCGCAGCAGCGTCGCGACGATCGCCAGCTTGAACCGCCCGTCCTGCCACGTCCTCAGCAGTGCGCGCATCGTGTCCACCCGATCGGTCGACAGCGCCGTCTCAAGCTCATGCAGCAGCGTCGACCGCAAGGCGTAATCGACCGGTCGGCGATTGTCCGGATCGACCAGGCTCAGATCCCAAAGCTCCGACCCCTGGTAGACGTCCGGCACGCCGGGCAAGGTCAGCTTCAACACCGTCTGGATCATCGTATTGGCGACACCCAGCCGCGCCATGGTCGCCGCGAACGGCAGGAAATCGGTCAGGAACGTGCCCGATCGCGCCGGGTCGAGCGCAAGGTCCGCGAGGTCGAGCATCGCGGTCTCATACCGTTCGTTCGGCGAGGCCCAAGTGGTGTGCTGCTTCGCCTCCCGCATCGATTTCACCAGCGTGCCCTTGATCCTGTCGCGATAGGTGGCCAGCGTTTCCGCATCGAGTTGCTGCTGATCGAACAGGTCCGGCGGCCAGGTGCCCAGCAGCATCTGGAAAAAGGCGTATTCGTCATTGCGGTCCGGATCGCCCGTCCCCTCGATATCGCCCCGCCTGGCGCGCAGGACGCGGCTCCAGACCTGCACTTTCTGGGCCCATTCATCGGGCGCCTCGGACAGGACCGCCAACCGAGCGCGGGTGTCCTCGCCGCGCTTGGTGTCGTGGGTGGAGGTGGAGAGCATGGCATGCGGCAGGTTCTGCGCGCGCAGGCGGTTGGTACGATGGAACGCAGCCAGCGACACGCCGAACTGGACCGGGTTGCCCCCGACCTCGTTCAACGCGATGAAGCGATTGTATCGATAGAAAGCCGTGTCCTCCAGGCCCTTGGCCATCACCGGCCCGCTGTATTGCTGCGCCTTCATCGCGCAACGCAGCACCGAGTGGCGGCTGAACCCGCTGCGCGGCTGGGCCACCAGGTCGCCGCTGAGCAGTCGGCCCAAGAAGTCGAAGACACTGGGATCCAGTTCGGAATCGAGACGACGGGCCTGGCTGACGGCCCAGTCCAAGTCACGGCGGTCCGCCTGGGTCGGTTGCGACGTCGTGTCGATATACGTCCTGTAAACCGGGAAGCACGCAATAACCGCTCGGATTGCCCGCAGCAGGATCCTGCGGGTGAAATCGGCGGTCCGCGGATTTTGCCTGGCCACGCGTCCCGCATCCCGCGCAAGGACGTTCAGTTCGCTGGCCATCTCGTTATGCATGATACGGATCTTGCAGTCGCGCACAATGTCGGCAAACGCGTCGTTTCGGCCGGTGAAGCTTGCATAGGTCGCAGTGAACATCGCCTCCCCGGCGGGATCGATCAACAGGCCGGTCAGACTGTTGGCGAATTCATAGCCCGTGGTGCCGTCGACCGGCCAATCGTCACGCAACGCTTCATGATGGGCAAGGATCTTCTCGACAACGAGGTAGAAGTCCACGCCGGACTTCTCCCGCAATCGCCGCAGATACGCCTTGGGATCGAGCAAACCGTCAATGTGGTCGATGCGGATCCCGTCGAGCGTTCCGTCACGCAGCAAACGGAACACCAGCCGATGGGCATGCTCGAAGACGTCGGGCAATTCCATGCGCAGCCCGGCGAGATCGTTGATATCGAAGAACCGCCTGTAATTGATGTCATCGGCCGCGACGCGAAAATGCGCGGCGCGCCAGTGCTGGTCCTGGATCAGCGCGTCCAAGCCGCGCCAGGAGTCGAGGTCCCCCGGCGTTCCGTTCAACCGGTCAAGGGCGGTCCGGATGGCGGCCCGCGCCTCCTCGTTCTCCCCACACGCCGCTCCCAACTCCGCCTTCAACTCCCCCGCTCGGCGTGGAATCTGCGGCCGCCAATCGGGCAGTCCGGCGAAGGAATCGCCGATCCGCTCCAGCTCAGGATGGTCGTTCCCCAGGATACGATCATAGTGCAGCGGACATATGGGCAGCTTGTGGGAATCGTAGGCCCAGACCGCGAAACTGCCTTCCGTGGGGTCGAATTTCAATTGCAACTGGCCTGACTCCAGGACAGCGCCGTACTGGTCTCCCAGGAACGGGACGAGCACCTTACCCTGCAAATAGCGCCGTTCCGGGTCCCAATCGATATCGAACCAGCCGGCATAGAGCGAGTCGGCGCCCCATTCCAGGACGTCCAGCCACAGCGGGTTGTCAACGCCGCCCACGCCCATATGGTTCGGGACGAAATCAAGTATCTGCCTCAGTCCACAGTCTGCGAATGCCTGGACCATCCGCCGGAACGCAGCCTCGTCGCCCAGCTCGGGATTCAGCGCATCGTGATCGACGATATCGTATCCATGCAAACTACCAGGCCGAGCCTTGAGGTATGGGGAGGCGTAGATGTGGCTGATGCCGAGACGGGCGAGATAAGGCGCGACGGCGGCAGCATCGTCGAATCCGAAGCGGCTGTTGAACTGCAGGCGATAGGTTGCCCTGGGCGTGCTCATGAACGAGCCTCGACGATGGTCCAGCGGACGGTCCATGGTCCAAACGAGCCGTCGGGGTGGATCGTGCCTTCGGACCGTATCGCCCGCCCCTCGGACGCCGGCGCCGCGATCGTGGCCGCCGAAAGATTGGCCGTCAGGATCAGCCGGCCGCCATCGCCGTGACGCCATGCGACGTGGACCGCGTGATCGCCCAGTGCCTGCGATTGCCCCGCATTGCTGCCGATCCTGGGGATCAACGGAATGATCTCGGCTTTGCGCAAGGCCAGGGTCGTGCGGTACCACGCGAGCCAGGCGGCATGATCCGGCTTGTGTGGATCGGACCAGTCGAGCTTGGCGGCCAGGAAGGTCTGTTCCGCCAGCGGATCGGGAATCCGTGAGCGCATGATCGGGTCCCGGAACGCCGGGAAGCGGGCGAACTCGTTGCGGCGGCCTTCACGCACCGCGTTGGCCAGGTCACCCTGGAAATCGCAGAAGAAGGGGAAAGGCTGCGAGGCATCCCACTCTTCGCCCATGAACAGCATGGGGATTTGCGGCGACAGCAGATAGACGGCGGCGACGGCCCGGACGGCATCCGGCGACGCCAGGGCGGACAGGCGCTCGCCGAACGCACGGTTGCCGATCTGGTCGTGGTTC
>NZ_DASZTJ010000023.1:0-3218 GCF_035548235.1 Rhodopila sp. | reverse complement strand
CCCCCCCGGACGCAGAGGGGCCCCGTCAGGCCGAAAGCGCGACGGGCTCCGTCCGCAGCCGTTTCACCAGCAACTTGTTCAGCGCATGCACATAGGCCCGCGCCGCCGAGACGATCGTGTCGGCGTCGGCGCCCTGGCCGTCCACCATCTTGCCGGCTTCCTCCAGCCGCACCGTCGTCTTCGCCTGCGCATCGGTGCCTTCGGTCACGGCACCGACCGAGAACAGCACCAGGTTGGCGTGGTGCGGGAAGATCTGCTGGATCGCGTTGAACGTCGCATCCACCGGCCCGTTGCCGGTCGAGGACGCGGACTTCACCACGCCGTCAACCGACAACTCCAGCGCCGCCGTCGCCGGATGCTTGCTGCCGGCATGGATGTCCAGCGAGACGAACTGGATGCGCTCGTGGTCGCGCATCACCTCGTCGTCGACCAGGGCGACCAGGTCCTCGTCGAACACCACCTTCTTCTGGTCGGCCAGCACCTTGAAGCGCTGGAACGCGACATTGAGCTGGTTGTCGCCGATCGTGTAACCCAAGGTCTTCAGCTTGTCGCGGAACGCCGCACGGCCCGAGTGCTTGCCCATCACCAGGCTGGATTTCTGCCAGCCCACGCTTTCCGGCAACATGATTTCATATGTGCCGGCATGCTTCAGCACGCCGTCCTGGTGGATCCCGGCCTCATGCGCGAAGGCGTTGCGCCCGACGATCGCCTTGTTCGGCTGCACGTCGAAACCGGTGATCGCCGCCAGCATCTTGGAGGTGCGCAGGATCTTCTCGGTGACGATGTTGTTCTTGAACGGCACCGCGTCGTTGCGGGTGCGGATGGCCATCACCGCTTCTTCCAACGAGGCATTGCCGGCACGCTCGCCGATGCCGTTGATCGTCGCTTCCACCTGGCGGACGCCGGCGCGGATCGCGGCGATCGTGTTGGCGACGGCCAGGCCCAGGTCGTTGTGGTTGTGCGTCGACAGGACGACGCGATCCGCGCCCGGCACGCGTTCCCGCAGCATGGTGAAGATGCGGGTCATGTCCTCGGGCAGGGCATAGCCGACCGTGTCGGGGATGTTGATCGTGGTGGCGCCGGCCTTGATCGCGGCCTCGACGCAGCGGCACAGGAAGTCGGGATCGGTGCGGGTGCCATCCTCGGCCGACCATTCGACGTCTTCCACGAACTGCCGCGCCAGGGTCACCGAATCGACAGCCAGTTGCAGTACGTCGGCCGGCTCCATCCGCAGCTTGTATTTCATGTGCAGCGGGCTGGTGGACAGGAAGATGTGGATACGCTTGCGGGGAGCCGCTTTCACCGCCTCGGCGGCGCGCAGGATGTCGTCGCGGCCGGTACGCGCCAGGCCGCAGATCACCGGGCTGTCATCGCGCTGCCCGACGGTCTCGGCGATCGCCTTGACGCTTTCGAAATCGCCCGGCGAAGCGATCGGGAACCCGGCTTCCATCACGTCGACGCCCAATTCGGTCAGCGCCTCCGCCATGCGGATCTTTTCTTCCAGGTTCATCGAGAACCCGGGCGATTGCTCGCCGTCCCGCAGCGTCGTGTCGAAGATGATGATACGGTTTTCGTCCAGCTTGCCGAAGCTCGGATGTTCGAAACTCATGGAATCTGTGTCCTTCGGAGAATGAATGCGCGACTGAGACCTCAGGGGTTCCCCTGAGCGAAGCCGGCGTTCAACGACCCGGCGAGACGCTCAGGGGCGCGTAAGTCGAAGGAGGGCGAGCAGCCGCTCAGGACCGGACGCAGGGGCGTCGACACAGTCCAGCAGAGGGGCGGCGCGGAAAGGCATCACCGCCCCTATACGGGAATCAACCGCATCCTGCAACCATGGTGCCCTGATTTTCTCGCGATCAGGCGGCTTCGGCCATGGTGGACCGTTCGCAGGCGACGGTCGTCCGGTGCATGTCCCGCACCTCCTTGGGATCGAAGGGACGTGCGCGGTGCATGGTGGCCCGGTTGTCCCACATCACCAGGTCCCACTGCTTCCAGACATGGGCGTAGACGAATTTCCGCTGCGTCGCGTGCTCGTTCAGGTCGCGCAGGAAGGCCCGAGCCTCGGGGATCGGCCAGCCGACGATGGCGCCGGCGTGGGAGGCGAGGAAGAGGGACTTCCGGCCGGTCGACGGGTGGGTGCGCACCAGGCGCTGCCGCACCGGCTTGAAGCGGACCAGTTCGTCGTCGGTGAACTCGGTGAAGCCCAGCATGGAGCGCGAATAGATCTGGCTGTGCTCGCAGACCAGGTCCTCGCATTCCTTCTTGGTGTCCTCGTCCAGCGTGTCATAGGCGGTGCGCATGTCGGCGAACTCGGTATTGCCGCCGGCCGACGGGATCGAGCGGGCCGACAGCAGCGAGTACTTCGCCGGCACCGCCTTGAAGGAGCTGTCGGAGTGCCACAGCCGGTTGCCCAGGCTGAACAGCCGGCGGCGGCTGTCGCGCGCCAGGACCTCGTTCTGCAGGCCAAGATTGGAGATGTCGTTCACCAGGGGCGAGTCGAGCCGGCGCGCCTTGCCCCAGTTCAGGTCGCCGGAGGCTTCTTCCAGCGCGCCGAAATTGCGGGAGAACGCGAGTTGGGCTTCGTCCGTGAACTGCTGGCCGTGGAAGACCAGCACGCCGAACTGGTCCATGCCCTTTTCGATTGCCGCGGCCTCGTCGTGGGTGAGGGGGCGGGTGATGTCGATGCCGGAGACCTCGCCGCCGAAGAACGGGCGGGAGACCGGGTCTAT
The DNA here is from genome assembly GCF_035548235.1 of Rhodopila sp. Taxonomy (GTDB): domain Bacteria; phylum Pseudomonadota; class Alphaproteobacteria; order Acetobacterales; family Acetobacteraceae; genus Rhodopila. The sequence goes on along the minus strand of NZ_DASZTJ010000023.1, from coordinate 489 downwards.
GGGGCGGATCGAGACTGTCATGGTCGTTTCCGTTCGTTGTTGGTTCGTTCGTGGCTTAGCTCGTCAGGGGCACCGCTCCCTCCGCGTCATGGTCGGGCTTGGCCCGACCCGCCTTTCTCTCCCCCGGCACCGCCTGGACAGCGGGCCCGCCGCCCGCCAAGGCGCGGGCGAGGGGACCTGCGTCGTACCTTGGCGCCTGCGGGAGCTGTCGTGCCATCACGGCGCCATCAATGCAGCTCCGCCAGGTCCATGGCCTGGCCGAATCGGCGGGACGGCTCCTGCGGGTCGCCGTATTTCCGGTGCATCGCCGTGTGGTACGCCGCCGCCAGCAACAGCTTGTCGCGGTCCGGCTGCCGGTTGGTGCCGTAATCCATCAGCATGCACTGGGCGATTTCCTGGTTGTGCGGATCATTGCCCAGCTTGCTGGCGGCCAGGGCGATCGTCTGCACCAGCGGCGCCCGGTCGGACACGTTGTCGCAATAGGCCTGC
>NZ_DASZTJ010000022.1:0-22377 GCF_035548235.1 Rhodopila sp. | reverse complement strand
CCCGGCGCCGCGGGGCATCTGCGGCGGGCAATGGCGCGCGCCCTGGCCGAAGCCGGGTTGCGCGAGGCACTCGCCCGCTGGTGGGAGCCGCGGCTGGAGCGGATCGCCGACTGGGTGGCGGAGCAGGAGATCATGCGCCGGTCGGTGCGCGCGCCGGCGGCGATCGATCCCGAGGCAAGCGGCCGGATCGAGCTGTCCCGCCCCGGCGGTCCGTTCTGCCTGGCGGGCCGAGCGGACCGGATCGAGCGGTATCCGGATGGGACGCTAGCGATCCTGGACTACAAGACCGGCCGCCCGCCGACCCAGAAGGACGTCGACGCGGGCCTGGCGCCGCAACTGGTGCTGGAGGCGGCGATGGCCGCGATCGGGGGCTTCGGCGCCGCGTGGGCGGGGGAGACGCACGACCTGGTCTATTGGCACCTGACCGGCGGGTCTCCGGCGGGGACCGAGTATCCGCTGTTCCGGAAAGCCCCCGGCGACATCCCGGCCGCGGCGGCGGACGCGCTGGAGCGGCTGGGGGCACTGGTCGACGATTTCGACCGGCCGGACCGTCCGTACCTGTCCCGGCCGAACCCGGATGCCGCGTCGCGGTTCGCGAAATACGACCAATTGGCCCGCGTCGCCGAGTGGTCGGCGGCGGGAGGCGACGATGAGGGGTAGGGGCGTCGTGGGTGCACCGACCCGGTACCCTGTGCCTCACGGCCGGGCTTGGTCGGATTGGTTCGATTCAGGGCGCGCGGGCCGGTGCCGAACATTCGCTGATGTCGGCCCCCATGGGGTCTGGCCGGGCCATGACGGCGAGCAGCACGGAGGGCGCGACACCCCATGAGCGCCTCCGCCCGCGATCGCGCCAACGCCCGGCAGGCCGAAGCCTCCGATCCCGCCGTTTCCTCCTTCGTCGAGGCCTCGGCCGGGTCCGGCAAGACCAAGCTGCTGACCGATCGCCTGTTGCGCCTGATGCTGGCCGGCACCAGGCCCGACCGCATCCAGTGCCTGACCTTCACCAAGGCGGCGGCGGCGGAAATGGCGGTGCGGCTGCAAAAGACCCTCGGCCGCTGGGTGGCCATGCCGCAACCCGCGTTGGAAGCCGCGCTGCGCGACCTGCACGTCGAACCGACCGAAGAGGCCTGCCGCACGGCACGCGCGCTGTTCGCCACGGTGCTCGACCTGCCCGGCGGCATGCGCATCGGCACGATCCACGCCTTCAGCCAGTCCCTGCTGCGCCGCTTCCCCCTGGAAGCCGCCATCTCCCCCCATTTCCAGCTCGTCGACGAACGCGACTCGCGGGAAGCGCTGACCGAAGCGCGGGAGGACATGCTGGCCGCTGCCGACACGCCGGCGATGGTCCAGGCCTTGCGCACCCTGGCCGGTCTGACCAGCGCGGATCGATTCGGCGAACTCGTTCAGTCCATTCAGGCCGACCGAACCCGTCTCGCCGCCGCGCTGCGCCTGGGGGACGACCTGGAGCGCGCCCAGCGCCGCGTCCTCGGCGTCACCGCGACCGACGACGCCGCTTGCCTGGAGAGTGCAGTCCATTGGCAGGGCGAGGCCGCGTTGCACGACGCCGCCGCCATCGTCAGCCGCCAAGGCACCAAAACCTCCATCGCTCGGGCCGAGGACATCCTCGGCTGGCTGTCGCTCGACACCGAAGCGCGGATGGAGAACTGGGACCATTGGGTCCGGCTGTTCCTGAAAGCCGATGGCGAACCCTATGCGGCCGGCACCGTCGTCGGTCCCAGCCTGAGCAAGCAGCAATCCGAACTCGGCGACCGGTATCGGGAGGAAGCCGACCGCATCCTCCGCATCGAGGACGACCGGCGCGCCCTGCGCCTCGCCGCCGTGTCGGCCGCGCTGGCCCTGCTCGCCGGCCCGGTGGCGGAAGCGTACGAAGAACGCAAGCAGCACGCCGGGCTGCTGGACTATGACGACCTGATCGACCGCACCAAGGGCCTGCTGCTCGATCCCGGCGTCGCCTGGGTGCTGTACAAGCTCGACGGCGGCCTGGACCACCTGCTGCTGGACGAGGTGCAGGACACCTCGCCGCAGCAATGGCAGATCGCACATACCCTGACGGCCGAGTTCTTCAACGGCACCGGTGCGCGGGAGGACAACCGCACCGTCTTCGCGGTCGGCGACCGCAAGCAGTCGATCTATTCCTTCCAGGGCGCCGACGCCGCGGAATTCGACCGGTCCCGCCAGCGGATCGAACGGCGCGTCACGGAGTCCGGCAACCCGTTCAAACCCGTGGGCCTGGACGTGTCCTTCCGCTCCACCGACCCGGTCCTGCGGCTGGTCGACGCGGTGTTCGCCGATCCGATCGCGGGCGCCGGGGTGGTGACGCCGGGGCAGACTTTGACGCATCTCGCCTCTCGCGCCGGCCATGCGGGGCTGGTGGAGCTCTGGCCACTGGCACCACGGCCGGATTCCACGCCAGCCGAACCCTGGACGGTGCCGCAGCAGAACCAGACCCAGACCTCGGCGCGGGAGACGCTGGCCAACCGGCTTGCCGATTGGATCGGCGAGCAGACCGGCGGGACGGCGATGCTGGAGAGCAAGGGCCGGCCGCTGGCGCCGGGCGACGTGCTGGTGCTGGTGCGCCGGCGCGACGCGTTCAGCCGGGCGCTGCTGCGGGCGCTGAAGACCCGGGGCGTGCCGGTGGCCGGGCTGGACCGCATGGTGCTGACCGACCAGCCGGCGGTGCAGGACCTGATGGCGCTGGCGGACGCGCTGCTGCTGCCCTCGGACGACCTGACCTTCGGCTGTTTCCTGACCAGTCCCCTCGGCGGCCTGACCGACGACGAGATGATGGCGCTGGCGCTGGAACGCCCCGGTTCGCTGTGGGACGCGCTGCGCGACCGGGCGGGGGAGCGTCCGCGTTGGCGGGCCGCCGCGGATTTCTTCGCGAAACTGCTGGGGCGGATCGATTTCGTGTCCCCCTACGCCCTCTTCGCCTACGCCCTTGGCCCCCTCGGCGGCCGCGCCCGCCTGCTCGGGCGGTTGGGGCCGGAGGCGGCGGAACCGGTGGACGAATTGCTGAACGCGGCGCTGACCTATGCCGCGCGTCACCCACCCTCGATGCAGGGGTTCCTGCACTGGATGCGCCAGTCCGGCGCCGAGGTGAAGCGCGAGGCCGAGGCGGCCGGCAACCTCGTGCGCATCATGACGGTGCATGGCGCGAAAGGGCTGCAGGCGCCGCTGGTGATCGTGCCGGACACCACGGCGCTGCCGCAGGAGGACGCCGATATCCTGTGGTCCCGCGATCCCGCGACGGGGATCGATGTCCCGCTCTGGGCGGTGCGCAAGGACCACCGCTGCCGCGCCTTCGACGCGCTGCGGGCGGAGCGGTCGCGGGCGCAGATGGAGGAGCACAACCGCCTGCTCTACGTCGCGCTGACCCGCGCCGAGGACCGGCTGGTCGTCTGCGGCTGGGCGGGGCGGACGCTGAAGGACGAAAGCTGGCACAGCGCGGTGCAGCGCGGCTTCGAGCGGCTGGACGTGGAACGGGCGCCGTTCGACGCCTGGCCGGGCGATGTGCTGCGCTTCCGCTCGTCCCAGCTTGCCGCCCCGGAGACGCGGGCGGAGTTGGGGGACGCGGGCGAGGCGGCGGCGCTGCCGGCCTGGATCGGATCGGCGCCCGACTGGACGCCTGCCGACCCGCCGGCCGAACCGGCCCGGCCCGTGCCCTTGGCTCCGAGCCGGCCGGAGGGGGCGGAATTCGGGGAGGTGCCGCCGGGGGATTCGCCGCTGGCCGACGGGGTGGACCGGTTCCGCCGTGGCCAACTGGTGCATGCGCTGCTGCAGCACCTGCCCTCGCTGCCCGAGGCGGAGCGGCACGCGGCCGCGATCCGCTATGTGGCGCGTTCGGGTTTCCCGGCGGACCAGGCGGGCGCGATCGCCGCCGAGGTGCTGGGGGTGATGGCGCATCCCGACCTGGCGGCGCTGTTCGGGCCCGGATCGCGGCCGGAGGTGCCGCTGACGGGCGTCGTCGGGGATTCGGTGATCGGCGGGTTGGTGGATCGTCTGGCGGTCACACCGAATTGTGTGCTGATCGGCGATTTCAAGACCAATCGCACGCCGCCCACCCGCGTCGAGGACACGCCAGTGATGTATCTGCGGCAGATGGCCTCCTACCGCGCTGTGCTGCGGGCCATTTTCCCTGACCGGCCAGTGCGTTGCGCGCTGATCTGGACGCGGACGGCGCGGGTTTCGGTGCTGCCGGACGCGCTGTTGGACCCGCATGAGCCGGGGCGACCACGCGATGCCGCTTGACCGGACTCGGGCCGCGCACCACCTTCGGGCCAACTGTCATACCTTTAGGGGTGAACCATGAGTGCGAACACAGTCGCGGTGACGGACAAAAGCTTCGCCACCGACGTCGTCGAGGCCAGCAAGACCGGTCCCGTCCTGGTCGATTTCTGGGCGGAGTGGTGCGGTCCCTGCAAGATGATCGCGCCGGCCCTGGATGAGCTGGCGGGCGAGTTCGCCGGCAAGCTGACGGTGGCGAAGGTCGATATCGACAACAATCCGATGTCGCCGAACCAGTTCGCCGTGCGCGGGATTCCGACGCTGATCCTGTTCAAGGACGGCAAGCCGGCCGCAACCCAGGTGGGCGCGCTGCCGAAGAGCCGGCTGAAGGACTGGATCGCGGGGAACCTGTAAGCGGCCAGCAGGCCGCTTCCCGCCGGAACGACACCCGGCGGGAGCGGCCTTCGGCCATGTCCCATCGCTACGGCCCGGTTTGACCGGGCCGTTTTCGTTTGGGCGGCGCGGGACGGGCGGCGAGGTCGGATGCTGACCGCGGCAAAGGCCAGATCGGCACCGTCCGAAGAGGGCGGCGTCCCCGGCTAATCCGCCGTCGGCGGAACCATCGTCAGCGGCCGTGTCCCGATCTCCGCGCCCGTGACCGCGTCGACCAGCAGCGGCTGCACATCCGTGCCCTGTTCGACATCCACGAGGCGGGTCATCTTCCCCTCGCCATGGTGTCGTCGCGCCCAGTGGGCGATCATGACCAGGACCGGCAGGAAGTCGCGGCCCGCCGGCGTCAGGATGTATTCATCCCGTGGCGGATGGTCCGAGTAGCGGCGCTTTTCCAACAACCCGTCCTCGGTCAGCGCCGCCAGCCGCCGGGTCAGGATGGTCGGCGCGATCCCAAGGCTTTTGCGGAACTGGTCGAAGCGCGTCAGCCCTTGGCTGGCGTCGCGCAGGATCAGCATGCTCCAGGCGTCGCCGACGCGGGCGAGGCCGCGGGCGACCGGGCAGGGACCAGAGACAAAATTTTCGGTGTCCATTGCGTTTCGATAGTGACTAACTACTTAATCGATAGTAAGTGCTGAGGCACGCATTATCAACCACTATCGCTTCGCGAAGGAGACCTCTCATGGCTCAGAATTCCGCCGGTCTGGCTGTCGTCACGGGCGCGTCGACCGGCATCGGCGCCGTCTACGCCGACCGGCTTGCCAGACGTGGCCATGACCTGCTGCTGGTTGCCCGCAACCGTGAGCGGCTGGAAGCCAATGCCGCGAAGATCGCGGCCGAGACCGGCCGCAAGGTCGAGGTCCTGGTCGCGGACCTCGCCAACGGCGCGGATGTCGCGAAGCTGGCCGAGCGGCTGGCGACCGACCCGTCGGTCACGCTGCTGGTGAACAATGCGGGCGTGTCGCTGACCGGCACGCTGCTGGATACCGACCCGGCAGCCGTCGAGGGCCTGATGGCGCTGAACATCGTCGCCCCGACGCTGCTGGCCGGCGCGGCCGGCAAGGCGTTCCTCGCGCGCAACGCCGGCACAATCGTCAATATCAGCTCTGTCCTCGCCCTCGCGCCGGAACGGTTCGATGGCGTTTACAGCGGGTCGAAGGCGCACCTGCTGAACCTGACGCTGTCGCTGGCCGAGACGTTGAAAGGCACCGGCGTGAAGGTGCAGGCCGTGCTGCCGGGCGCGACCCGCACCGAGATCTGGGAGCGCAGCGGCAAGGACGTCGATGCGCTTCTGCCCGGCAGGGTGATGGACGCCGGCGACATGGTCGACGCCGCGCTGCTGGGCCTCGATCGCGGGGAGGTCGTCACCATCCCGCCGCTGGCCGACGAGGGACTGTTCCAGGCCTACACGGCGGCTCGGCTCGCGCTGACGCCGTTCCTGTCGGAGCGCGACGTCGCGCCGCGCTACCGCAAGGCGGCCTAGGCGGGGGGTGTTCGATCGGGGGTGCTCAAGCGGGGCGTGGACACGGACGGGAGTCGGTGGTTGACTCGGGCGCGAGGGAGAAAACGCGCATGGCAACCACCACTTTCCGGGTCGGCGACGTCACCATCCACCGCATCGTGGAGCAGGAGGCGCCGTTCTTCGACCCGCTGACCTTCTTCCCGTCCCTGACCAAGGAGGTGCTGGAGGAGAACCGCGGCTGGATGACCGATGGGGGCTATCTGGACAAGCAGAACGGCGAGTTGGTGCTGTGCATCCAGGCCTACCTGATCCAGACGAAGCACCACAACATCCTGGTCGATAGTTGCGTCGGAAACCATAAGCCTCGGCCGTCGCGCCCGTTCTGGAACATGATGAACACGGACCGGTTCGAGAAGAACCTGAAGGCCACGGGCGTGTCCCCCGAACAGATCGATTACGTGATGTGCACGCATCTGCACGTGGATCATGTCGGCTGGAACACGAAGCTGGAAAACGGGCGCTGGGTGCCGACCTTTCCGAAGGCGAAATACGTGTTCTCGGACCGGGAGCTGGCCTATTGGACCGAGGCCGAAAAGAACGATCCCAGTGCCGCACCCTGGATCACCGATTCCGTGCTGCCGATCGTCGCCGCCAAGCGCGAGGAAGTGGTCAAGAGCGACCACGCGTTCGGCGACCTGATCAAGCTGATCCCGACGCCGGGCCATACGATCGACCATTACTCGGTCCATCTGGGCAAGCCGGGGACGGACGCGGTGATTACAGGTGATATGATCCACTCCCCGCTGCAGGCACGGTATCCGGAGTTGGGGATGCGGGTGGACTACAGCTCGCCGCAGGCGGGTGAGTCACGGCGGAAGCTGTTCGGGCATCTGTGCGATACGTCGACGCTGGTGTGCACGGCGCATTTCCCGTCGCCGTCGTCGGGGCGGATCACGCGGTGGGGGGACGGGTTCCGGTTCGTGCCAATCTAAAGACCGGGGGCGAATGATCCGGTTCAGCCGCTTTTGAGGCCGCCCCTGGAGCCGCCCCCGGGGCCGCCCCCGGGGCCGCTACGATCCCGCCCGATCAGCGCCAGCCCCTCCGCCACCGACACGAACTCGCCCCCGCCCGAGACCCGGTCCGCCCCAAACCGCTGCTCGAACAGCGCCCGTACCGCCGGGACGAAGGACGTGCCGCCGGTCAGGAACACGCGGTCGACCGTCCGGGCCGACAGGTTCGCGTTCACCAGCGCCTGGTCCACGGTCGCCGCGATCCGGTCCAGGTCGCCGGCGATCCAGGCCTCGAACTCCGAACGCGCGATCGGCCGTTCGATCGTCAGGTCGCCATGGGCGAAGCGCAGCGTCGCCGTATCCTGTCGCGACAGCGCCGCCTTTACCGCGCTGACGGCCTGATAGAGCGGATAACCCATCTCGTCCTCGATCAGCCGGATCAGGTGGCGCAGCCGCTCCGGCCGCGCGCTGGCGGCCGCCACGGCGGCGATATCGCGCAACGTGCGGGGCGCGCGCATCAGCGACAACTGGTGCCAGCGGGCGAAGCCCGAGAAATACTCAGGCGGCACCGGCAGCGCCTTGCCCATCACCGTGTAGCTGTCCCCCTTGCCCAGCAGGGGGGAGATCGCATGGTCGATGATGCGGTAATCGAACGTGTCCCCCGCGATGCCGATACCCGCATAGCCCAGCGGCTCGACGCCGCGCGGGTTGCGCGGATCGAAGCGCATGACCGAGAAATCGCTGGTGCCGCCGCCGAAATCGCCGACCAGGACGGTTGCCGCCATATCCAGGGTGCGGGCGAAGCGGTAGCCGGCGGCCTCGGGTTCCAGCGCCACGTCGATAGCGGGGAACCCCGCCTCGGCGAAGGCGGCGCGCAGCCGGGTTTCGCCGAACGCATCGTCCGCCAGGTCCCCGGCGAAGCGCACCGGCCGCCCGGCGACCACGCGGACGCCGTTGTGGTCCTGTCGCAGAAGGGCACCCAGGAACAGCGCGACGAGTTGCTCCAGCGTGAACAGGCGGCCGAAGATGTTGGTCTGGGTGAAGCTGCGCTGCGCCAGATAGGTCTTCATCGACATGATCAGCCGGCTGTCCAGCGGATCTTCCAGATAGGCTTCGATCGCGTAGGGACCGGCGGCGTGGTGCTGGTGGATGCGGCCGCGCCCTTCCTCGGTCCAGAAGCAGAGCAAGGTGCGGAACACGTCCAGTTCCGCCTGGCCGACGGCGAAGCGCGCGGTTTGGACGCTGCCGTCAGGCTGTAGAATGGCCACCACGCTGTTGGTGGTGCCGAAATCGATGCCGATCAGCCGATCCATGCACGCGGCTCCACCCCTGGCTGCGAAGGGCGTGGGTTCAAACCCATCCGGGGACGGGATGCAAGGACCCTGGCGTCAGGTCTGCCGTGCGCCCCAGCCGCCCAGCAGGATCGATCCGGCGACGACCGCGCCGAATGCGCCCAGCGCCAGGCCGATGATCCAGAACACGCTGGTCAGGCCGAAGCCCAGCCAGATCGCCAGGTTGCCGCCGCCGGCCGCCAGGACCAGGCGGCAGAATTGCGCCGTGATCGGCCAGACCAGCCGCCCGGCGCCCTGGCAGGCGAAATACAGCACCAGGCCCAGCCCGAACACGCCATAGAACGGCCCGACGATATGCAGGTAGTGCGCGCCGACCGACAGCATGGCCGGATCGGAGCCGAACAGCGACAGCCAGGCGATCGGATGGATGGCGGCGGCGACCCCGATGGACTCCGTCAGGCAGAACCCCACCGCGCCGCCCAGCCACGCGGCCTTCAGCGCCCGGTGCTTCTGCCCGGCGCCGATATTGGTGCCGACGATCGCCACCAACGGCCCGCCGACGCCGAAGGAGATCGGCACCATCAGGTATTCCAGCCGCGATCCCGTCGCGAACCCCGCCAGCGCTGCGGGACCGAACACGCCGACGATCGCCGTGGTGATGATGATCGTCAGGTTGGTCTGGATCGAGGTCGTCGAGGCTGGTGCGCCCACGCTCAGGATCGCCCCGAACAGCCGCTTGCGCAGCCGCGCCGGCCAGGCTGGCCGCATCACCGCGCGCCCGCTGCACAGGAAGCCGGCGAGCAGGGTGATGCCCAGCACGTAGTAGACCAGCAGCGCCGTCGCGCCGCCGGCCACGCCCAGGCGCGGGAAGGGCCCGACGCCGAAGATCAGGCAGGGCGACAGGGGGATCAGCAGCAACGCGCCGCCGCAGATCACGCCGCCCGGCACGACCATGTTGCCGGTGCCGCGGATGATGCTGGCCAGCGCGTTCATGATCCAAAGCAGGACCGCGCCCGCGTAGATGACGTTGCTATAGGCCAGCGCGGCGTCCAGCGACGGTCCCTCGGCCCCCATCGCCCGGTAGATGCTGGGTCCGAAGCTCAGCATCGCGGCGGAGCAGACCAGGCCGAGCGTGCCGTTGATGACGACGGCGTGCCAGACGAGGTGGGACGCGTCCTCTCGCCGCCCGCTCCCCAGTGTTCGGGCCACCGATGACGAGATGCCGCCGCCCATCGATCCGGCCGAGATCATCTGCATCAGCATCAAGCCCGGGAACACCACGGCCGCGCCGGCCAGGGCGTCGGTGCCGAGCTTGCCGATGAAATAGGTCTCGATGAGGCCGGTGGCGGACTGGGCGAGCATCAGCAGGATGTTCGGCACCGCCAGGCGCAGCAGAAGCGGCAGCAGCGGCGCTTCCAGCAGGGCGCTGGTACGCCGGTCCATGCCGCGGGCCGGCTCTATGACCGACCGGTCGGTCGAAGATGCGGGCGCGGCGGAAACGGCTGAGCTCATGGGGCCGGCGGCCTTCAGACCAGGATCAGGGAAAAGACGACGGACCGGAACCGTGCCAGGGCGGCGCCGTCGCGATCGACCTTGGTGCGCAGGACCGCGCCCTCGAACGCATCGATCAGGAAGGCGGCGGTCTCGTCGGGGTCGAGATCGGGGCGCAGCGTCCCGTCCGCCTGCGCATCACGGATGCAGCGGGCGAGCAACGTGCCCCAGGCGGCGAACACCGTCGCCAGACGGTCGCGCACCAGCCGGCTGCTGCCTGCCAGTTCGGCGGAGAAATTGCCGATCATGCAGCCTTTGTCGAAGGGCGCGTCGGGTGGGGGGGAGGTCTTGCCCTCGAAATAGGTGCGCAGCCTGTCCATCGGCGGGCGGGTCTCATCGCCCAGGATGGCGGCGGCGTGGCTGGCCCGGCGTTCCCAGTAGCGGCCGAGGACGTCGGCGCCGAACGCCTCCTTGCTGGGGAAATGGGAGTAGAAGGAGGCTTTGGGCACGTCCGCGGCCTCTGCGATGTCCTGGACGCCGGTGGCATGGAAGCCGCGCGCATGCAGGACCTTGAGGCCGGTGGCGAGCAGTTGGTCGCGGGTGGAGGGGCGGCGCATGGACCGTACCGTATCCGACCAACCGGTCGGGTGCAAGGGCAGGAGCCGGGCACGGGGCCAGGCGCCGGTGGCGTTCTCGCCGATCCGGGGCCATATTGGGGTGGAAACGGCCATCTGGACCCGACATGGATTTCCGCTCCCTCTACCGCCATGGCTTCGCCCGCGTCGCCGCCTGTTCGACCCGTACCGTGCTGGCCGATCCGCAGGCCAATGCCCAGGCGATCCTGGCCATGGCGCGCGACCTGGACCGGCAGGGCGTGGCGGTCGCGGTGTTTCCGGAGTTGGGCCTGTCCAGCTACGCGATCAGCGACCTGCTGCAGCAGACCACGCTGCTGGATGCGGTGGAGGAGGCGGTCGGGGCCTTGCTGGCCGGGTCCGCCGAGTTGATGCCGCTGCTGCTGGTGGGGGCGCCGCTGCGTCACCTGGGCACGCTGTTCAACTGCGCGCTGGCGATCCATCGCGGCCAGTTGCTGGGCGTCGTGCCGAAAATCCACCTGCCCAATTACCGTGAGTTCTACGAACCGCGGCATTTCGCCTCGGGCGACGGCACCGACGGCGGATCGATCGTCATCGCCGGCCATACCGCGCCGTTCGGCCCCGACCTGCTGTTCGAGGCCGCGGACATCCGCCACCTGGTCGTGCATGCCGAGATCTGCGAGGACATCTGGGTGCCGAACCCACCGAGCGGGGAAGCGGCGGTGGCGGGGGCGACGGTACTGACGAACCTGTCGGCCAGCAACATCACCATCGGCAAGGCGGAGACGCGGCGCCTGCTGTGCCGCTCGCAATCCGCGCGCTGCCTTGCGGCTTACCTGTATGCCGCGGCGGGAGCAGGGGAGTCGACGACGGACCTGGCGTGGGACGGCCAGGCGTCGGTGTTCGACAACGGCGATACGTTGGCCGAGACCGAACGGTTTCCGGTGGCGGACCAGGCGGCGATCGCCGATATCGATCTCGACAGGCTGGCGCAGGAACGCTTGCAAATGGGATCGTTCGATACCAATCGCCGTCGCCACGCTCGGCCGTTCCGCCGGGTCGGCTTCACCGTGCGGCCGCCGGCCGGCGATATCGGCTTCCGCCGGCGGGTGGAGCGATTCCCGTTCGTGCCGGCCGACGTTTCGAGGCTGGAGCAGGATTGTTACGAAGCGTACAATATCCAGGTCTCGGGCCTGGCACAGCGGCTGCGCGCGACCGGCGTGAAGAAGGCCGTGATCGGGATCTCGGGCGGGCTGGATTCAACACAGGCCTTGCTGGTTTGCGCACAGGCGTTCGATCTGCTGGGGCTGCCGCGGTCGGGCATCCTGGCCTATACGATGCCGGGGTTCGCGACGTCGGATCATACGAAGTCGAACGCCTGGCGGCTGATGAAGGACCTGGGAGCAACCGCGAACGAGCTGGATATCCGGCCCGCGGCGGTGCAGATGCTGGCGGACCTGAAGCATCCGTATTCCGACGGCCAGTCCCAGTACGACATCACGTTCGAGAACGTGCAGGCGGGCCTTCGCACCGACTACCTGTTCCGGCTGGCCAACCACCACGGCGGCATCGTCATCGGCACCGGCGACCTGTCGGAGCTGGCGCTGGGTTGGTGCACATACGGCGTCGGCGACCAGATGGCGCATTACAACGTCAATTCCGGCGTGCCGAAGACGCTGATCCAGCACCTGATCCGTTGGATCATCGCCACCGAACGCTTCGCGCCGGAGGTGCTGACGACGCTGGACGCGATCCTGTCGACCGAGATCTCCCCGGAACTGGTCCCGGTCGCCGCCGGGGAGACGCCGCAGAGCACCGAGGCCAAGATCGGTCCCTATGCGCTGCAGGACTTCACCCTGTTTCATATCCTAAGATACGGGTTCGTTCCCTCCAAGGTCGCCTTCCTGGCGTTGCAGGCATGGGAAGATGTGGATCGCGGCGCATGGCCGCCGCATTTCAGCGCCGATCGCCGCGCCGCCTACGACCTGCCGCAGATCAAGCACTGGATGCGCGTGTTCCTGCAGCGCTTCTTCGCCTTCAGCCAGTTCAAGCGCAGCGCGATGCCGAACGGTCCGAAGGTTTCGGCCGGCGGGTCGCTGTCGCCGCGCGGCGACTGGCGCGCGCCTTCGGACGGCAACGCGACAGCCTGGATCGCGGAGCTGGAACGGAACGTTCCCTGAGATAATGTCCCCTGGGATGTGGCATTCCCTGCTTCTGCTGTGCGCCGGCCTGCTGGCCGGCACGATGAACGCCGTCGCCGGCGGCGGGTCGTTTGTCGGGTTCCCCGCCATGGTGCTGGTGGGATTGCCGCCGATCGTCGCCAATGCGTCGAACACCGTCGCGCTGTGCCCCGGCACCTTCGCCAGCACCTGGGCGCGGCGGCACGACCTGCGTGATGTCGCCGGGATCGGTCCGGGTGTGATGGTGCCGGTGACGCTGGCCGGCGGGCTGGTCGGCGCCATCCTGCTGCTGGTGACGCCGACGTCGGACTTCGACATCGTCATCCCGTGGCTGCTGCTGGCGACCCTGACCTTCGCCGCCGGCCGCGGCCTGGGCGATTGGCTCCGCCAGCGTGTGACGATCGGGCCGGTGTCGTTCCTGGCGATCCAATTCGTGCTGTCGATCTACGGCGGATATTTCGGCGGCGCGGTCGGCCTGATGATGATGGCGGCCTGGAGCCTGCTGGACGGCGCCGACCTGGGCGCCCTCGCGCCGATGCGCACGATGATGGCGACGGTCGCCAACGTCGCGGCGGTGGTGTGCTTCATACTCGCCGGGGTGGTGCGCTGGCCGGAGTTGCTGACGATGATGGTGGCCGCGATCGCCGGCGGCTATTTCGGCGCGCGCTACGCTCGGATGCTGCCGCCGCCCGTGCTGCGCTGGTTCGTGGTCGGGCTAAGCGCGCTGGTGACGGCAAGCTTCTTCCGCCGGATGCTGGCAGGCTGAGGTGCCGACGAGACGGCCGGGGCAGCGGTGTGGACGCCGCGTCCCGTGCCCCGCCAACCCCTGCGTTACGGCGTCGCGATGATGCGCAGCACCGGCGGATCCGCCTCCGGGTCCAACTCCACCAGAGCGCCATCCGGCACCAGCCGCGTGATGTCCTGATCGAAGCCGGACATCATGGTCATGTCCGCCAGCGCGGCGCCCTGCACCATGATGGGATTGACGGTGTTCAAAACGACCGCCGCCGGCACGATGCCGCGTGAGGCCATTTCATGCAGCATCCACGCCGTGGCCACGCCGCCCTTGGCGCGATCCAGGATCAGCACGAGACCGACATAGGAACGGCCTGCCAGCTTGTGTTCGGGGCGGGAGAAGATGCCCTTGATCCGGTCCAGGTCGTAGCGCGCCGAGAAACCATCGCTGGCAACCAGTGCGCGGCCGCGCAGCTTCGCGCCCATCGCCGACCGAGCCGGAAAGGTCTGAACCACGCTCATGACTGCTTCCCTCCGCAGGCGACCTCGACGCAATGTTCGGCGGAGAGCAGGACCGGGCGATAGCCATACCCGCCGAGGATATTGGTCAGCTTCGCCGAATTGGTGGCGAGACGCTTCCAGCCGTTCGCCTCCGCCAGTTCGCGCGCATAGCTCTGATAGAAGCACATGCCGGTCAGCACCATCGCGCCCGATGCCTCGATCCGCGCCGTGATCCCCATGCGATCCGCGTCCGGCTTCACCTGCGGGCTGGTCACCGCGAGAAGGGGGACGCCGACCCGGCGGCCATCCAGCAGGTCCGCGAGCGACTGCATCTCCATCAGGCTGAGTTGCGGGGCGGAGAATACGACCACATCAACCGTATCCGTGTCTGTTCCGTAGCCGGACAGAAGGGTCCGGACATCCTGTTCCGTGACCAGGACCGGTTTTGGCGGGGTGCCGTCGAATGCGTCCTCCAGCCTGCGCGCTTCCGGTGTCACGCCCGCCAGGTGGAACATCGCGATCGATCCGAAGCTCGCCATCGCGGCGCCGAAATGCTTGACCTCATCGGACCCGGGAATGCGCGACAGGCCGGTGATCACGGGGACACGCCAGTAATCCCCGGCAAGCCGGCCCACCACGCCGCCCAACGCGCCCCATTCGTGCAACGCGCCGGGCGTCCAGGCGAGTTCCACCAGCAGCGTGCCCCGCCGTTGCGCATCGAGGTGATAGCCATAGCGCGGGGTGCGGCCCGTCAGGCCGGCAGCCAGCGCCGAGGGGCCGCCCTCGAAATTGGATCGCGCACCCAGCACGCTGTTGCAATAGATCACGACGCCGGTGTCGCCGTATGCCACGTGCTCGCCCGGGATGGGCGGCATGATGGTCTGGTAGTTGATGCAGGTGTTGGTCATCAGCACGCCGAGTTCCTCGAACGCCGTGATGGCCCGCTGCTCCAGCGTCGTCATCCATGCCTGCTGCCGCAGTCGTTGCGCCGCGCCGAAATCCGTGCCGCGCGGGTCGGTGATCGTGGGAATACGGACCCGTCGTTCCGCCTTCGGAAGGGCGGCCAGATGTTCGAGCCAGGCGACGCCGGCCTCCCCCAGGGATTCCGTATCCGCCATGATGTGGGCCTGCGTCACGCTCACGAGGTCGTTTGCCCCGAAATAGCGGCCGACACGGACCTGATGCTCGATCGCCCATTGCCGCGCGCGCCCTAATTCGCCGCGTCGCATCGCCTCGGCTTCTTCATCCAGTCGCATTCTGCCTCTCCTCCGTGTCAGGCCGCTGTGTCGCCGGCGCGATGCGGTCGTTCGGGTCGATCTGCCAGACCAGTGCGGCGCCGATGAGCATGAGCGTGCTCGCGACCAGGAACGGCAGCGACCAGTTCCCGCTGCTTTGCAGCAGTGCCCCGAACACCAGCGGCGATATGATGCCACCGACATTCGCCCAGGTGTTCATCCATCCGGCAGTGGTCGAGGCGTAGTCGCCGCCGACATCCATCGCGATCGCCCAGAATACCGAAATCGTTGCGTCCAGGCAGAAGAACGAGCAGGTGAACAGCGCGATCGTGGCGACCTGGTTCGTGCTGTATACCGCCGGCAGCAGCAGGGCGACGGAACCGACCATGCCGACCGTGGGGACGAGGCGCCGCCAGAAGCGGTGATTGCCGGTTTTCGTTCCGAAATAATCGCTGACCTCGCCACCCACGAGACCGCCAAGCCCGCCCCCCAGGAACGGCAGGAAGCCGTAGATGCCGACTTTCATCAATGAGAAGTGCCGGTCCTGCACCAGGAAGGTCGGCAGCCAGGTGATGTAGATCGTCAGCGTATAGAAGTAGCAGAAATCAGCGAGGCATAGCGCCCACAGGCTGCGGCTGCGCAGGATCGCATGCCAGACCCGTCCCCCCTCTTGCACGCTGTGTTTGCGTGAGCCGGCGAGCGGGTCGCGATAGATGGCGATCCACATCACCGCGATCGCCAGCGTCGCGAGGCCGAATACCCAGAAGGGGCCGGTCAGTCCGAACGCGTAGATCGATGCGACGGTGACCGGCACCGTGAGGGCCGCGCCGATGCGCGTCGCCCCGTGCATGATGCCCTGCGCCAGTCCGCGATGGTGTTCGGGCAACCAGCGCGCGACGCCGCTGGTCGCCGCGGGCATCGATGCGGCCTCCCCGGCGCCGGTCATCGCGCGCATGAGCGTGAGCGTGGCGAGATTTCCCGTCCCGAGACCGCTGCCGATCGTGAACAGCCCGTACCATCCCACCATGCCGCCGACCAGCGCTCGGGGCCCCAGCACGTCGGTCAGCCAGGACAGCAGCGGTTGCAGCAATGTGTAGGTCAGGCCGAATGCGGAGAAGATCACGCCCAACTGAAGGTTGTTGATCCCCATTGCCTGGACCAGGCGAGGCGCGACGACGCCCATGACCGTCTTGTCGGTATAGTTCGTCATGAATACGAGGCTGCCGAGCGCGACCACGATCCACGGATACGCCGCGCCCGTGGCGGGAGGCGCGTGCCTGGAGCGAATTTCAGGTTCCGTCACTGTTCCGGACGTCCTTTATCGTTCGGGCTTCGGTTCCAATCCGATGCGCCGCAGCCTCCCAGTAACTGTATAGCTATATAACTTAAGGTCGAACCGGGTCAACGATCGGGTGCGCGACGAGACGTTGCAGGACGCGCCTGATGGGACGCGCCTGATGGGAAGCGCCTGATGGGAAGCGCCTGATGGGAAGCCCTTGGGGGCCGAACGAAACGTCCGGTGCAGATACGTTTCGTACCCGGCTTGGTTGACATCCGCGATCCCGGCCGCCTAGCGTATTCCTCTCGTGCCCGATCCGATGGAAGAACCGCTTCGCCGTCTGCTGGAACCGCTCAGGCAGGATGAGGGTGGGGATGGCCCCAAATACCGGCGCCTGGCCGATGGGCTTGCGAAGCTGATCGATGCGGGAGAACTCCGCACCGGCGACAAACTGCCGAACGAGATCGAGCTGGCCGCCTATACCGGATTGAGTCTCGGAACGGTGCAGAAGGCGCTGCGCATTCTTTCCGAACGCGGCGTCCTGTGCCGCCGGCACGGCCACGGCACGTTCGTCACCGCCAGCGATCGAGATCAGCAGGACCTCTGGTATTTCCGGTTCCTGAACAATGCGACGGGAGATCTGTTGCCCGTTACTGCGCGGGCGATCGACCGGCGCGTCATCCGGAAGCACGGGCCGTGGCACGACTTCCTCAAGACCGACGACGTGATCCGGATCCGGCGCCTGCTGGACGTGGATGGGCGTTTCAGGGCCTTATCGGATTTCTACCTCGAACTGGATCGTTTTCGGGCCATCCTCGACGTTCCGATATCAGACCTCAACGTCGTGGTGCTGAGGGGGCTGCTGAACAGACGATTCCATGCGCCGACGTTTCATGCGTCGCAATGCGTATGGTGCGACAGGCTGCCCGACCCGGTTTGCCGTCTGCTGAAGCTTCCCGCGAATTCGTTCGGCTTGTTGAGCGACATCTTCAGCCGCACCCATCGCGACGTACCGATTTCGATGCACCGGATTCACGTCCCCCCGGGCGTGTCGGCCATCGAGATCCGGGGCTGATGCGAAAGGCGGCAACGCCCCGTATCCCCCTCGGTCTCCCGCCCATGCTGTCGAGCCGGGCCGTGGGGGAGGGGCGATGCCGCGTATCGAACGCCCTCGGGGCCGGCATCGGCCCCGGATGACGGGCTTAAAGGGCCGCCAGGATCGCTTCCGCCGACGACACCTCGAACCCGCCAGGGGCTTCGACGCCCAGATGGGTCACCTTGCCGTCCTGCGCGATCAGCGCATAGCGCTGGCTGCGCACGCCCATGCCGCGGCCCGTCAGGTCGAGCTCCAGCCCCATCGCCTTGGCGAACGCCGCCGACCCGTCGGCCAGCATCAGCACCTTTCCGCCGGCGCCCTGGCTCTCGCCCCAGGCCTTCATCACGAAGCCGTCGTTGACCGAGATGCAGGCGATCGTGTCCACACCCTTCGCGCGCAGCGCGTCCGCCTGCTGGACGAAGCCCGGCAGGTGCTTGGCGGAGCAGGTCGGCGTGAACGCGCCCGGCACCGCGAACAGCACCACCTTCTTGCCCTTGAATATCTCGTCCGTGGAGGTCTCTTTCGGACCGTCCGGCGTCGCCATCATGAGTTTCATGGAGGGGATGGTATCGCCTACCTGGATCGCCATGGACTTGTTGCTCCCTTGAGGGTGAATACGCGTTCATGCCGTAGCATGGTCCCGGTAAGGGTGGAAGGCGGGGGCAGGTGACGCCCCTGGGAACGCGCTTATCCGTTCAGGTGGCACGCGCTGCGGTGACCGGGCGCGATCTCCCGCAGCGCCGGCGCCTCCTCGGCGCAGCGCGGCATGGCGTGTGGGCAGCGCGGGTGGAAATGGCAGCCGGCCGGCGGGTCGAGCGGACTCGGGATCTCCCCCTTCACCGCCGTGAACCGCCGCTTGCCGGAGGTGATCCGCGGCACCTCGGCCAGCAGCGCCTGGGTATAGGGATGATTGGCGCGGCTGAAGACGTCCTCGGTCGACGCCGTCTCGATGATCCGGCCCAGATACATGATCACCACGCGGTCCGAGAGATGCTCGACCACGCCCAGGTCGTGACTGATGAAAAGATAGGTCAGGTCGAGCCGCGACCGCAGGTCCATGAACAGGTTCAGCACCTGCGCCTGGATCGACACGTCCAACGCCGCCACCGCCTCATCGCACACCAGAAACTCCGGCTGGACCGCCAGCGCTCGGGCGATCCCCACGCGCTGGCGCTGACCGCCGGAGAACTGGTGAGGATAGCGCCGCTTGAACGCGGGATCGAGGCCGGCCTGACGCAGTTGCGCATCGACGTAGCCTTCCAGTTCCGCGCGCGGCACCAGCCGATGCACGCGCGGCGCCTCGCCGACGATGTCCGCGACCCGCATGCGCGGGTTCAGCGAGGCGTAGGGGTCCTGGAAGATCATCTGGACCTTCAGCTTCGCCTGCCTGGCGCGGTCGGCCGTCAACCTCGCGACGTCCTGACCTTTGTAGCGCACCTCGCCCGCGGTGGGCGGCATGATCCCGGCGACCATGCGGCCGAGCGTGGACTTGCCGCAGCCGGATTCGCCGACAAGGCCGACGACTTCGTTGCGCGCGATCGCCAGGTCGACGCGATCGACGGCCCTGACGGTCCGGTCCGGTTCCGCCACGCCAAGCGCCCGCCTGGCGGTGTGCATCAGGTCCCTGGGCGTGGCGCCGAAGTGCTTCGACACGCCGCGCAGCTCGATCAGCGGGTCGGTCACGCGACGGTTTCCAGCAGCGGATGGAAGCAGCGCGCGCGATGCGCGCCCTCGCTTTCGGGCGGTTCCCGGTCGCAGGCCGCGTCGGCGCGCGCACAGCGGGTGCGGAAGGCGCAGCCCGGCGGCAGCGACAGCAGGCTGGGCGTCATGCCGGGAATCTGGCGCAGCTTCTCGCCGCGCCGGTTGCGGCTGGGCACGCTGCCGATCAGCCCTTCGGTATAGGGATGCAGCGGCCGCTCCAGCACCGCGGCCGCGTCGCCGGTCTCGACGATGCGGCCGGCGTACATGACCGCGATCCGGTCGGCGAGGCCGGCGATCACCGACAGGTCGTGAGTGATCCAGATCAGCGCGGTGCCGTTCTGCTCCGCCAGGCGCTGCACCTCGGACAGGATCTGGGCCTGGATGGTGACGTCCAGCGCCGTGGTGGGTTCGTCGGCGATGATCAGGTCCGGCTTGTGCAGCAGCGCGATCGCGATGGCCACGCGCTGGCGCATGCCGCCGGAGAACTGATGGGGATAGGCCGCCAGCCGTTCCTCCGGCGAGGGGATCCCCACCATGCCCAGCGCGTCGCGGGAGCGCGCCCGAGCCTCGGCGTGGGACACGCGTGCATGGGCGCGGACGGCCTCGATCATCTGGGTGTCGATGCGCAGGACCGGGTTCAGCGTCATCATCGGGTCCTGGAAGATCATCGCGATGCGGTTGCCGCGCAGCGACCGCATCTCGTGTTCCGGCAGGGTGGTCAGGTCGCGGCCCTGGTAGAGGATGGAGCCGCCCACGATGCGGCCCGGCGGATCGACCAGGCCGATGAGGGAGAACCCGGTGACCGACTTGCCGCTGCCGGACTCGCCGACCAGCCCCAGCACCTCGCCGCGGCCGACGGTGAAGGAGACGTCGTCGACCGCCTTCACCACGCCGGCGCGGGTGGCGAAATGCGTGCGCAGGTTCCGGACGTCCAGGGTGATCATCGGGACAGCCGGGGGTTCAGCACGTCGCGCAACTGGTCGCCGACGAGGTTGATGGACACGATGGTCACCAGCAGCGCCACGCCGGGATAGAAGCTGATCCAATACTTGCCCGACAACATGTATTGGTAGCCGTTGGCGATCAGCAGGCCCAGCGACGGTTCGGTGATCGGCACGCCCAGGCCCAGGAAGGACAAGGTCGCCTCCAGGGCGATGGCGCGCGCCACCTGCTGGGTCGCGATGACGATCAGCGGCGGCAGGCAGTTGGGCAGCAGGTGGCGGAACATGATGCGCCGCCAGGGAAGCGCGAGGCAGCGCGCCGCCTCGATATACTCGCGCTGGCGTTCCACCATCGCGGTCGCCCTGACCGTGCGGGCGTAGTACGCCCATTCGACGATCACCAGCGCCAGGACGACGTTCATCACCCCCTTGCCGAGGACCGCCAGGATCATCAGCGCGACCAGGATGGAGGGGAAGGAAAGCTGCAGGTCGACGAACCGCATGATCACCGCGTCGGTGCGGCGGCCGAAGAACGCAGCGAGCAGGCCGAGGGACGTGCCGACGACGGCGGCGAACAGTGCTGAACCGACGCCGACCCCCAGGCTGATGCGCAGCCCGTACAGGATGCCGGACAGCATGTCGCGGCCCTGGTCGTCGGTGCCAAGCCAATAGGTGAAGCCGGCGCCTGCCTGGGAGCCGGGCGGCAGGCGGCCGTCCATGATGTCAAGCTGGGCAAGGTCGTACGGATTCTGCGGGCTGATCCACGGGGCGAAGATCGCGGCCAGCGCGATCAGCGCGAAGACCACGAGGCCGACCACGGCCAGCTTCGACTGGGCGAACTCGGCCAGGAACCGCCGGAACGGCGTTTCCTCGCGGGGCAGCGCGGCGGCACTCATGGGACGGCACTCATTCAGTGCGGATCATGCATCAACCGCGCCAGATGAGATAGACCGTGTCGGGTGGGATGGTGCCTTTGTCGTGATCGGCGCCTGGCCCTTCGCCGCCCGCCGGTCCGTGACTTGTCTCGCCCCCGCCGATCGGGTCTAGTCCGCATCCCTTCCTGGGAGGACAAGCAAGCATGGCCGAGATCCGCACCACCCCCCTGATGACCCTGAAGCTCGCCGTCGACGGGATGCAGGCGGTGGGTGAAACGCCGTCCGGCAACCGCCGGGTCGGCCTGGTCGCCGGCGGCACGTTCGAGGGGCCGAAGCTGCGCGGCAAGGTGCTGCCGGGCGGCGCCGACTGGATCATGGTCCGCAACGACGGCGTCACCACGCTGGACGTGCGCATCGTGCTGGAGACCGAGGACGGCGCCACGATCGGCCTGCAGTATCGCGGCCTGCGGCACGGGCCGGACGACGTGATGGCCAAGGTCAATGCCGGGCAGTTCGTCGACCCGTCGCTGTATTACTTCCGCACGACGGTCACGTTTGAAACCGCTTCGCCGAAATACGCCTGGCTGAACAAGGCGTTCGGCATCGGCACCGGCAGCCGCCCGCCGGAAGGTCCCGTCTACGAAATCTTCGAGGTGCTCTGACCATGGCGAATATCGGTTTCATCGGCCTGGGCAACATGGGCGGTCCGATGGCCGCGAACCTGGTGAAGGCCGGGCACGTGGTGACGGGCTTCGACCTCAATCCCGTGGCGCTGGAAGCGCTGAGCAAGGCCGGCGGCCATGTCGCCGCCTCGGCGCGGGAGGCGGTGGCGGGCGCATCGGTGGTCATCACCATGCTGCCGGCCGGCGAGCATGTGCGGGAGGTGTTCCTGCACCAGGGCGGCATCATCGACGTGGTGAAGGACGACAAGCCGCTGCTGATCGACTGTTCGACGATCGATGTCGACAGCGCCCGCACCGTCGCGGCGGCGGCCGAGGAGGCAGGGCTGATGATGCTGGACGCCCCGGTGTCGGGCGGCACGCTGGGGGCGCAGAACGGCACGCTGACCTTCATGGTGGGCGGCTCGGACCAGGCGTTCGCGCTGGGCAAGCCGATCCTGGAGGGGATGGGGAAGAACATCTTCCTTGCCGGCGGTCCGGGGGCGGGCCAGGCGGTGAAGATCTGCAACAACATGATGCTGGCGATCAACATGGTCGGCGTGTCGGAGGGGTTCATCCTGGCGCAGAAGCTGGGGCTGGACTGGGCGAAGGTGCATGCGATCTGCTCGACC
>NZ_DASZTJ010000021.1:0-2836 GCF_035548235.1 Rhodopila sp. | reverse complement strand
CAGGTCGCTCGGCTGGACGACGGCACGCGGCTGACCTTGGACACGGCCTCCGCCGTGGATGTCCGCTATTCCCAGACGGAAAGGGTCGTCCGCCTGCGGGCGGGTCGGGTCTTCTTTACGATCGCGGCGGACGCACGCCCGTTCGAGGTGGTCGCGGGGCCGGTGGTGATCCGGGACATCGGCACCGCCTTCTCCGTCGATCGGGATGGCGACGACGTGCGCGTCGCGGTGCGGCAGGGCGAGGTGGCGTTGGCGCCGGATGGCCAGGGCGCGCCGCCACGCAGCCTTCGCGCGGGCGAGGCCGGGGGCTATCGGGACGGCCGGCTGACGGCGCCGGCCAGGATCGATCCGCAGATCGCCTTCGCCTGGCTCGACCACCACCTGTTCTTTCAACAGCGTCCGCTGTGGGAAGTGGTCGACGAGCTGCGGCGCTATTACCGTGGCTGGATCATCATCGCCACGCCGGCCCTTCGCGACCTTAAGGTCAGCGGTGGTTACAATCTCGACGATCCGGTCGCGGCGGTCCGCGACCTCGCGCGCCTGAGCGGCGCCTCCCTGGTCAGCGTGTCGGACCGGCTTCTCATTCTTCGCTGAGGAAATCGTCCGGCCGATTGTGAATCCGGCCGGGGTCATCCGTCTCTCTCTATGCAAACGCTTCTTGGTTGCGCCGATCGATCTCGGGGCGGCCGCCTGTGCAGGAGGACCGATGACCAGAACCCGAGGCCTGACCGGCTTCACGCCGACCCCGCGGCCGAGGCTGGCGACCGCTTTGGCCTTATCGACCGCCCTGGGCTGGACCAGCGTGTCCCTCTGCCCGGCGCTTGCACAGACGGTTGGCCAGGGCAGGCCCGTCCGTGTCGAGATCCCGGCGGAACCCTTGGATAGCGCCATCCGGACGCTGATCCAGCAGACGGGCCTGCAGGTCGCCTATCCGGCCTCGCTGTCGCAAGGCAAGCGTTCCGCCAACGTATCGGGAACGTACGCACCGTCCGACGCGCTTTCCCGCGTGCTTGCCGGGACGGGCCTCAACTACCGGTTCACGGGCGCGAACACCGTCACCCTCGAACCGGCGGCAGCGACGCAGGATGGGGCCACGACGCTGCCCCAGGTCCAGGTCGTCGGGCAGTCGTCTCCGCAAGGCCTCGTCGACAACCTGCCGCCTGCCTATCCAGGCGGGCAAGTCGCCACCGGTGGTCAGGTCGGGCTTCTCGGCAACCGCGACGTCATGGATACGCCGTTCAGCCAGACCAGCTACACGTCCAGGACGTTGCGGGACCAGCAGGTCCGCACTGCGACCGACGTGCTGGTCAACGACCCGTCGGTGCGCCTGACCTGGAACGACATGAGCTATACGTCGGCGCCCTATATCCGGGGGTTTCCGGCCAGTACATGGGATTTCAGCCTCAATGGGCTGTATGGGGTCATCCCCGGCCTGTCCTTCAGCGCCGATTCGATCGAGCGCGTCGAAGTGCTGCACGGTCCCAGCGCCTTGCTCAACGGGATGCCGCCGCTGGGCAGCGTCGGCGGCACCATCAACATCGTTCCCAAGCGCGCCGAAGACGAGCCGATCACGCGATTGACCACCACCTATGCCTCCGACACGCAGTTCGGTACGCAGATCGACATCGGGCGGCGCTTCGGCGAAAACCACGAATGGGGCCTTCGTTTCAACGGCACCTATCGCGGCGGCGACACGTCGACGGAGCACCAGTCCCAACACCTGGGCGACGCGGTGCTGGGTGCGGATTACCGCGGGCGGCGAGCCCGGTTCTCGCTGGACCTGGGCTATCAGGACGAGGATACGCAGGCGCCGCTGCGCCCGACCTATCTTGCCGCGGGCATTCCCGTTCCCAAGGCGCCGAGCGCCAACGCCAATTGGTTCCAGCCGTGGACCTATGCCCATGTGAAGGACTGGTACGGAGCGTTCCGCGGCGAATACGACATCACCGACAACTGGACCGTCTTCGGCGCGGTCGGCGGGCGGCAGGACCGCAGCTACCTGCTGTCCGGTTTTGCCACCATCAATAACGCCAACGGCAACCTGACGGAGGCGCCCTATAATTTTCCGGTCTACCACGACAGCGATTCCCAGCAGGGAGGCGTGCGCGGATATTTTGAAACCGGTCCGATCGCGCATCAGATCGCCTTCACGGCCGACCGCATCCACGACGAGTCCGGCAGCCAGTTTCCTGTCGTTGCTTCGATCCAATCGAACCTCTACCACCCCGCCTTCATCCCCGAACCGGCGTATGCCCATCTGGACGCACCGCGCACAACCGCGGTCGACCTGACCAGCGTCGGTTTCGCCGATACGATGTCGATCCTGAATGAGCGTGTGCAACTGGTCTGGGGCCTGCGGCGTCAGCAGATCGAGTCGCACAACTTCAGTTCCACAACGGGTGCCGTCACGTCCAGCTATGACAAGGATGCGCTGACGCCGGCTGTCGGCATCGTGGTCAAGCCGTGGGAGAACGTTTCCCTGTACGCGAGCTATATTCAAGGGTTGCAGCAGGGTACCGTCGTCGGCGTGGGCTATGCCAATGCAGGGGAAGCGTTGCCGCCTTTCGTTTCCAGCCAATACGAGATCGGCGCCAAGATCGACTGGGGCCACGTCACGACGACCCTCGCGCTGTTTCAGATCGCCCAGCCCAGCGGCACCGCCAGCACGTCAACCAATGTCTATACGGCTGACGGTGAGCAGCGAAATCGCGGTATCGAGTTGAGCAGCTTCGGCCAACTGACGGATCAGGTGCGCATCCTGGGCGGGGTCACATTGCTGCGGGGAGAGCTGACGCACACCGCGAACGGTCGTTACAACGGCAACACGGCGCCTGGC
>NZ_DASZTJ010000020.1:0-12740 GCF_035548235.1 Rhodopila sp. | reverse complement strand
CCTGATCTGGTGGGCCTGATCTGGTGAGCTTGATCCTTGGCCTGATCCGCTGGGACTTGATCCACGCGGTTCGGGGACGATGGCATTCCCGTCCTGGCCCCTTGTTCCGGTCATCCACGACTTAGCGCGCAGCGAAAATCGTGGATGGCCGGGACAAATCCCGTGGGCGGCAGCTTCAAGCGGCACGGCCTAAGGCGCATCGGCGCTCAGATGCATGAGCCCTGGCGCTTTCTATACCGGGAGGATTTGGTATCCGCCGGTACTCAGCCTCCGCTCAAATCAACGCCCATCGGGACAAGCCCGGCCGGCGCAGAGGAACGGCGACGACGCCGCTCGTCCACCGCCGCGCCCCGCTATTGCCCAAGCGCGTGCAGGAAGTAGTGGATCGCCTGCGCCACCAGCCCAGGCGTCTGTACGCTGGCGAAATGTCCTGTGTTCAGTTCCAGGAACTGTGCGCCCGGCACCTTCTCCGCCATCGGCCCGATCACGGATGGCGGCCGCAGGCTGTCGTGCCGCCCGGCCGTCAACAGCGTGGGACAGCGCAACTGCATCAGTTCGCGCTCGATGGTCTCTGCCGCCAGCATACGGTTGATCGCGGCGAAGCTCTGCGGATCGTTGCCTAGCCAGCGGGCGCGGAAGGCGGCGAACACTTCGGGCAGATGGCGCACGACGGGGGGATAGGACGCGGCCAGGCTGGTCTCGACCACGCCGCGCATCCCGTGCGCCTCGACGCCCGCCGCGCGATCCAGCGTGGCCTGGCGCCGGTCCGCGGTCACGCCGGGCGCCGGCCCGTGCATCACCAGGGCGGCAACGCGATCCGGATGGCGCGCGGCGAAGTGCATGCAGATCGCGCCGCCGACGGCGATGCCGGCCAGCGACACCGGCCCCGAGATGCCCACGGCATCCAGCAGCGCGCCCAGGTCGTCGGCCATGACGTCCCAGGTCACCGATCCCCCGATTTTCTCCGACAGCCCGGCCCCGCGCGTGTCGTAGCGCAGCACGCGGCGGCTATTGGCCAGCGCTGGCACGACCTGGTCCCAGCTATCCAGCGTGCCGCCCATCTCGTGCACCAGCACCACCGTGCTCGGGCCACTGCCCGTCAGGTCGTATCGCAGGCCTGTTCCGTTGACTTCGATGAAGTTCATGGCAAACGTCCCGTCCCTCTTGGTTGCCGGCACGATAGGTCGGAGGCCCAACGCCGTGAAGATGGACGCACACCGATGACGCAAACCATGACGCTGCACTGGTCCCCACGCTCCCCCTACGTGCGCAAGGTCATGATCGCGATCCACGAGATGGGCCTGCAGGACCGCGTCCGCACCGTCCGGACCGTGGCCGGCGGCACCACGCCGCATCTGGAGCTGATGAAGATCAATCCCCTGGGCAAGATCCCGACGCTGGAAGTCGAGGACGGTACGGTCCTGTACGACTCGCCGGTGATCATCGAATATCTCGACACCCTGCACACCGGCCCGAAACTGTTCCCCTCCGCGTGGCCCGAGCGGATGACGGCCATCCGGCGTCACGCGCTTGGACAGGGGATGCTGGACGCCGCCCTGCTGCTGCTGGCTGAAGGCTTCCGTCCCGCCGAACGCCAGAGCGAACCGCATATGGCGCTGTGGCGCCTGAAGCTGACCACCTGCGTCGACGCCCTGGAGAAAGAGGCGGAGGCGCTGGCGGAAAGCCCGTACAGCATCGGCCATCTCGCGATCGGGGTGGCGCTGGGCTACCTCGATTTCCGCTTCGACTCGCTGGCCTGGCGGACCGGCCATCCCAGGCTGGCGACGTGGCATGAAACGTTCAACGCCAGGCCCGCGGTGCGGGCGAACATGCCGGTCGATGACCGATAGGCCGAAGCGGCGCGGGCTGCTGCTGCCAGGCCTGCTGGTCGCGCTGGGGGTGCTGGTCCTGCTGGGGCTGGGGACGTGGCAGGTTTACCGGCTGCGATGGAAAGAAGGCATCCTGGCGGAGATCGCGGCGGCGGAGAAACAGCCACCCGCGCCGCTGACCGGTCATCCTCCCGATTACGGCCGCGTCGCCGTGACCGGGCATTTCCTGTTCGACAAGGCGCTATGGCTGGGCGTCGATGTGCGCGACACCGCGCGCGGATCGGTGATGGGCCATTTCCAACTGGTACCGCTGGCGCGCGACCATGCGCCGACGATCCTGGTCAATCGCGGCTGGGTGCCGGAGCACGTCCAGCCGGCCGATCCGGCCGGCACGGTCAGCGTCACCGGCTATGTGCATCCCGGCGAGCAGGCCAGTTGGTTCTCGCCGGCGGACGATTTCGGGCATCACGAGGTCTATGTGCTCGATCCGCCCAAGATCGCCGGTGCCCTCGGCATCGGTCCCGTCCTCCCCTTCTCGCTCACCGCGCTCGGTACCGTCCCGGATGGCGTCTATCCGGTTCCCGCCGCTGATTTTCCGCGCCCGCCGAACAACCACCTGTCCTATGCGATCACCTGGTACAGCCTGGCGCTGGTCCTGGTGGTGATGGCCGTGGTGCGGTTCCGGTCGAAGCAGGCCTGATCAGGGCGTCGCGCTCAGGACCACGCCGGAGGATGCGTTCATCGGGATGTGGACCGGCATGTTCAAGCTCCAGGCCGGCCCGAGGTCGCCCGCGATATCCCAGCCGGACGGCGGCGTGACGGCACCGAGGTTGTCGGTCACCGCGTTGCCGCGCCCGATCGTCGTCGCACCATAAGGGTAGAACAGGCGGCAGGCGCTGGCGTCGTTGGCCAAGGCCTGGGCCAGGGTGACCTGAACCTGCGTGGGATTGAGGCGCGTGCAGGCGGTCGCGGTCACGATCTTTCCGGGACTGGCGACGGAGCCGCCATCCATCACCGCCCAGCCGATGCCCTGCGCCGCCTGCGTCGCCGGCACGACCAGGTCGGTGCCGCAATCGTGCTGCACTGTCACGACCAGCACGGTGCTGGACTGGCGATAGGCGTGGACGACCGCCGGGCCGCCGACGGCCGGAACCCCGGCGGGGATGGCGCCGATGCTGTCTCCGCCCGCCGAGGCCAGGATCGCACGCGCCACCAGCGGTGCGGCCAGGCGGCCGAAGCGCTGATTGTCGGGGATGTCCCGGTGCAACGGATCGCCGCCGCTCCAGATGCCCGTCGTCGGGTCGTAGGCGAGGGCGGCGCCGCCGATGCTGCGTGGCAGGGTATCGGCGGTCTGCGGCAGCACGACGGTGACGTTCTGCGTTGCGTCGGCGACCATGTCGGCCACGACCTCCCGCTGCATCTGCATGCCGGGATCGTTGCTGCCGTAAGCGAAGGGGATCGCGGACCACCAGACCTGCGGCAGGCTGGCCGCGCTGCGCGACAGCATCCCGCGCTCCAGCGCCAAGAGGCGGCGGGCGGCTGCTTCGTAGGTGGCTTTCTCGCCGTATTGACGGGTCGAATCGTCCTCGGACCACGGCCAGAGGATGACGCCGATGTCGGCGGCGTCTGTTGGGTCGGTGTGCGACTGGATCCAGCCCTGCAGCGCCTGGCCGTCGGCGCCCAGTGCCCAGGTCGAAGGGTCGCTGCCGTCGCCGGGGTTGGTCAGGAAGGAGCCGGACAGGCCCAGGGCGGGCACTGGATAGATGCCTTCGCCGTGGATGCAGGTGGCCGCAGGCGGGCTGCCATAGGCGCCGACGACGCCGTACGCCAGCGCGCCGAGGTGCCAGGCGACGCCCTGCGCCAGCAGGTGCCAGGCGCCGTCAAGCAGGCCATTGCCGGCATTGGACTGACCCGTGACGAGGATCTGGAGGCCTTTCCTTGGACCAAGCGCCCATCGGCTGAGATAGGCCTGGATCGCGACGAGGCTCGATGCAGTCAGGGACGTGTTCCACAGCGCCGCCTCATGGAACCAGCATTCCGCCCCACCGGCCGAGGCGCCGTTGTGCAGGAACAGCAACGGCGCGGTCAGCGAGGCGGCCAGCGGGTTGGCAACGGCCATGGCGACCTGTGCGCCGTCGAGCCAAACGTCCAGGCCGACATTCGGCGTGTTGCGCAGGATGACGGCATGGGTGTGCCGGCGGGTCAGGCTGTTGGTCAGCACCGTCTGGCCGGCGCCGGGGAATAGGACCAGCCGCGTGCCGCCGTTGTTGTCGGCCGCGAGGACCTGGGTGCCGCCGACCGACAGGATGGTGCTGGCTGCCGTGGAACTCTGCCGCCAGTTCGGCCGCGACCAGACGATCGCCAGCGTCCACGCGGCGCCCGAACCGAACGGGACGGCGGCGCTGATCAACCCCTGGTCGGGATCCATGACCGGAAGCTGCTGGTTCGACACCGGCAGCGCCGGCGGCACGACCGTATTCAGCCCCACGCCGCCCAGCAGACCGCTGAGCCTGGGTGTCGCCAGCGGCGCCGACGCGCCGGCGCCGGCGGCATGCCAGACGGCGAGACCCGTTCCGGCGCCGGACTTATCGACGACGGCGCTGACCGGGCTTGCGAATGCCGTGAGCGCCGCGCCGCCGCTGCCTGACAGGCCGGACGGCCCCGAGGCATCCCACCAGCCGGTCAGGCCGCCCGCGGTCGAGAACACGGGTGCGACCGGGCCGTCGGCCGGCTGCTGGAGCATGGGGACACCGGGGGCGACCATGGCGATGCGGCCGGCGGATGATGTTAGAATTACTGTCATTCTGCAACGCGACGCGGGCTGGCTGCCAGGATAGCGACGGGCATTTGGAAGCTCCGGATTGATGTATTTGCTTTGTTCTAATCAACCCATATGAGATTTGCAAGAGAAACTAACATGACCATGGGAGATTCACGCACGGTCCCCCTGGCAGGGAATTTGGCCGCGGAAAGGCATTTTCCGACACAGGTGAACGCAGATGGACAGAGATACTCACAGAGTCCGTGCCCGATCAGCGCAAGGCGCTTTGGTTCCTTTGCCTCAGCCTCGAGGGGCAGCGCGAGACGCCCGCCGGATCAGGAGAAATCTGCGTTCATCCACGTGCACCGCCCATCCAAGCGCATCGCCGTGAAAATCCGCGTCGAATGGCCTCGCCATCAACCGCTTCGATGGCCGTGCCCATGGCACATGACCGAAAACGTCCGCGTATCCGCGCCCACGACCACCTACCCCAGCGCCTCGGCAAGCAGTTCCAGCGCCCGCACCCCGAAGGCCCGCATGTTGGCGATCCGATCCTCCTTCCCGGTCTCCAGCGTGATGGCGCGCGAAAAGCTCGGACCCGTCACGGCGATGCAGGTATGGCCCGGCTTGTCGCCGTAGCGGTTTCCCGTCGGACCCGTCGCGCCGGTCTCGCCCAGGCCCCAGGTGGCCTCCAGCTTCGCTTTCACCGTATCGGCCAGCAGCATGGCATAGGGTTCGGTCGACGCCCGCTCGATCGGCGCCGGCAGCGGATTGGGAATATCGAGGAAGGCCTTGCGCGCGTACGCCGTGTAGATCACCCCGCCGCCGCGGAAATAGGCGGAGGCGCCGCCCACCGACAGCAGCGCGGCCGAGACCAGGCCGCCGGTCGAGGACTCGGCGACGCCGATCGTTTCCCCGCGCTCCTTCAGGCGCGCACCGATACGTTCGGCCAAAGGCAGCAACTTCTCCATGATCCCTCCCAAGTGGTTCGGTTATCGGGGTCTGCCGCCCGATCCTCGCGCGCGCCCAAGCCCGTGTCCATGCCGGCAGCCCGCCGGCCGGGGTCAAACCGTGCCGTTCAGCACGCTCTCATACACATCCAGCGTTGCCTCCTGCATCGCCTGCACCGTCGGCACCGAGGCCCGCGCCTGCTGCCCCAGCGCCGTGCGCTCCTCCGGCGAGAGGTCGAGGGCGACGCGCAGCGCGGCGGCCAGCGTGGCCGGGTCGCCGGGGGGGACGCGCCAGCCGGTCTCGCCATGGCGCACCGTCTCCACCGGGCCGCCGAGATCGGCGGCGACGACCGGACATGCCATCGCCTGCGCCTCGATCACCACACGACCGAACGCTTCAGGCTTGGTGGACGCATGGACGACGACATCGGCGAGGCACAGGGCAGCCGGAACATCGTCGGTATGGCCGACGAGGCGCAGGCGTTCGGCGATGCCGAGTTGACGGGCGTGCTGGGTGAGCGACTGGGAATAGCGATGACGGCCCTGGTCGGACCCAAGGAAGACGCACATGACGTCGGGCCGGTTCAGGATCGCCAGTGCATCGAGCAGCACGCGATGGCCTTTCCACGCCGTCAGGCGGCCGGGCAGCACGATGATCCGCGCGTCGTCCGGCACCCGCCATTGCGCGGCCAGCTTGGCGATACGCTGCCCCGTCACGGAGGCCGGGTCGAACACCGCAAGGTCGACTCCACGCGGGATCACCCGGATCCGGGCCGGATCGACACCGTACCGGGTCTGCACAAGCTCGGCGATGTAATGGCTGGCGGCGATGACGATGCGTCCTCGCGCCATCACCGCATTGTAGTGCCGCTTGAACGGAAGGCTCTCGTCATAGGTGCCGTGATAGGTGGTGATGAAGGGAACGCCGGTGCGGCGGCAAGCCAGCCAGGCGGACCAGGCCGGGCCGCGGGACCGAGCGTGGACCAGCGAAACCTTGCGGTCGCGGATGACCGCGGCGAGGGCATCGGCATTGTGCCAGATGCGCCAGGGGTTCTTGGTTTTCAGCGGCAGCGCGATATGCGTGCCGCCGGCGCGCTGGATCTGCGCGACCAAGGGACCGCCGGCGCTGGCGACCAGAGCGGTGGCCCCGGCGGCGGCGATGGCCTGGGTGATTTCGACCGTGCCGCGTTCGACCCCGCCGGTGACGAGCGAAGGGAGGACTTGCAGGACGACCGGCGACTCGGGGTGCGGGTCCATCCGATTAGGGTAGCACGGTTGGGACGAGGAGCACCTCCCCTGGGCTTCCCCCTGCCCTCCTTGGCTCCTGCTTCGGGGCGCGTCCCCTGGCTGGCGGGATGTGCCGATCAGGTCCAAAATCCGGCGATCATCGAACGCAGGATTGGACGGTATGGCCCCAACCAAAGGACGGCTCGATCGCGGCAACGGCGTCCATCTCGCCTGGATCAGACAGGAGGGCCGTGGGCCGACCGTGGTCTTCCTGCCCGGCTTCCGCAGCGACATGACCGGCGACAAGGCGACCACGCTGGCCACGTTCTGCGCCGAACGCGGCCACGCCATGCTGCGCTTCGACTATTCGGGTCATGGCGCCAGCGACGGCGACTTCCTGGACGGCACGATCGGCGACTGGGCCGCGGACGCGCTGGCGGCGGTCGACGCGCTGACCGAAGGCAAGCTGATCCTGGTCGGATCGTCGATGGGCGGCTGGATCGGCCTGCTGACCGCCCTGGCCCGCCCTGATCGGATCGCGGCCTTCGTCGGGATCGCGGCGGCACCGGACTTCACCCAGCGGCTGATGTGGGAAACGATGACCCCGGCCGAAAAGGCGACGATCGAACGCGACGGCGTGCTGTATGTCCCCAGCCAGTACGGCGACCCGACGCCGATCACCAAACGCCTGATCGAGGACGGTTCGACGCATCACGTGCTGACCGGCCGCATTCCCCTGCGCTGCCCGATCCGGCTGCTGCACGGACAGAACGACCCCGACGTGCCATGGCACCTCGCGCTGACCATCGCCGAACAGGCCGAAAGCGCCGATGTCCAGGTCATCCTGGTGAAGGACGGCGACCATCGGCTGTCGCGGCCGGCCGATCTGGCGCTGCTACGGCGGACGGTTGCCGCGCTCCTCGGCGAGGATGGCGCGTAGCCCCTCGCGATAGGTCGGATACAGCCACGAAATCCCCAGCGCCGCCTTGGTCTTGGCGCTGGCGACGCGGCGGTTTTCCGCCCAGAAGCTCCGCGCCATCGGACTCATGGCGGGCAGCGCGTCGGCGAAGGCGACCGCCGGCGGCGGGTCGACGCCCAGCAGGGCAGCAGCTTCGGTCACGACCTCGGCGCTTTCGGTGGGCTCATCGTCGGTCAGGTTGAAGACGCGCATCCCCGGCACGCTGGGTTGTCGCATCGCGGCGGCGACGGCCTGGGCGATGTCGTCGCGATGGATCCGGCCGAACCGGTGTCCGGGCTTGACCATGCGCCGAGCGGTGCCGGTTCGGAGGTCGTCGAGGACGGAACGGTGGGGACCGTAGATTCCGCCCAGGCGGAAAACATCAACCCGGCATCGGTCGCCGAAACGCGCCCAGGCCTGTTCGGCCTCCAGCCGCCGCCGGCCGCGCGGCTGCGACGGCGCGGGGGGCGTGTCCTCGTCGACCCAGGCGCCATCGCGATTGCCGTAGACGACGGTCGAGGAGAGATAGCCGATCCAGCGCAGCTTCGGCGCGGCGGCGATGGCAGCCTGGTAGCGCGCCAGGACCGGATCGCCGTGCGCGTCGGGCGCGGCGGTGGTCAGGATATGGGTCGCCTCGGCGATCGCCGGTCCTGCCGCGTCGAACGGGATCGCGTCCCCGCCGCCCGATCGGCTGGTCGCGATCACCGCGAACCCCGTCGCGGCCCTGGCGATCGCGGTGCCGCTGTAGCCCAGGCCGAAGATCAGCAGCCGGTCCATCAGGTCAGGCCGCGGCGGCGCAGGATCGCGTCGCCCAAGGCACCCAGGCCGAAATTCAGCAGGATGCCGGCTACGGCCAGCAGGACCAGCGCGGCGAACATGCGCGGCATCTCCAGCCGGAAGCTCGCCTCCAGGATCAGATAGGCGAGGCCGGAGGCGAAGCCACCCGATCCGGCAACCAGTTCCGCCACCACGGCGCCGACCAGCGCCAGTCCGCCCGAAATGCGCAGGCCCGACAGGAAATAGGGCAGCGCCGCCGGCAGCCGCAGCAATGTCAGCGTCTGGCTTCGCTTCGCCCCGTACAGCCGGAACAGATCGTTCAGCTCCGGCGCGGCGGAGGCAAGGCCGGTCACGGTGTTGGCGAACAGCGGGAAGAACGCGACGATGGTCGCACAGACCACGAGCGCGAAGAACGGATTGCCCACCCAGATGATGATCAGCGGCGCGATGGCCGGCAGCGGCGTGACCTGCAGGGCGACGGCCCAAGGCTGGATCGCCGCCTGCGCCAGGCGGCTCGCGGACATCGTCAACGCCATCGCCACCCCCAGCACGGCGGCCGCCAGCAGGGCGGCGAAGGTGACGATCAAGGTGGAGGCCAAGGCCTGCAGCAGTCCGATCGGATCGGCCGCGAACGCACCGGCGATGGCGACCGGACCCGGCAATTGATAGACCGGGATGCCAGTCAGGCGGACCGCCGCTTCCCATAGCGCCAGCGCGAGCAGCCCGAACGCGGCGGGGGCGTATCTCATCGCAGCGCTTTCTCCATGCCGACCGCCACCGCCGCTACCAGGCTGGCATAGGCCGGGTCCAGGCGCGTCTCCGGGCCGTGCGCCAGGGTCGACGTGATCTCCCGATCGATGCGGCCCGGCCGCGGGGTCATCATCACGATCCGGCGGGCCAGATAGGCGGCCTCGTAGATCGAATGGGTCACGAACACGACGGTGCAGCCGGCTTGACGCCAGACGTCCAGCAGGTCGGCCTGGAGCTTGTGGCGGGTGAACTCGTCCAACGCCGCGAAGGGTTCGTCCATCAGCAGCAGGCGCGGGCGGGTGACCAAGGCCCTGGCGATCGACACGCGCATGCGCATGCCGCCGGAGAGTTGGCGCGGCCGGGCGCGCTCGAACCCTTTCAGGCCGACGCGGTGCAGCACGGCGTGGACGTCCGGCATGCCCCGGTCGCGGGCGACGCCACGCAGGCGCAGCGGCAGGAAGACATTGTCCTCGGCCGTGGCCCAGGGCAGCAGCGTGGCGTCCTGGAAGACGAAGCCGATGTCCCCGGCGGCTGGCGGTCCGTTCTCCCAGATCAGTTCGCCGCTATCGGGTTGGTCCAATCCGGCGATCAGGCGCAGCAGGGTGGACTTGCCGCAACCCGATGGGCCCAGCAGCGCGATGAAATCGTGCTCCCGCAGATGGAGGTTGGCGTCGCGCAGGGCCTCGGTCCCGCTGGGGAAGCGGCGCCCGACATGGGAGACCGTCAACATCGCGCGCGTGGTCGGCTGCGGATCGCGGTCAATGCTGACCGTCCATCCCGACCTTCTTGTTGACGAACTGCGTCGTGTAGGCCTTGGTGATGTCCATCCCCTTGGGATACAGGCCTTCCTCGGTGGTCGCCTTGTAGAAGTCCGCCCACCGCTGCGCCGTCATCGCGCCGATTCCCTGCTTCGCCGCGTCCCCGGACGTCAGGATCCCATGGTCCTTCAGGGATTTGATCCCGTACGCGAGCAGCGCGTCCGTCATCTCGGGATTGGCCTTCTTGATCAGCGTATTGCCGGGCGTGGGATCGCCGTTCAGGTACGAGTACCACCCCTCGATCGAGGCATCGATGAAGCGCTGCACGAGGTCGGGCTTCTGCTGGATCATCTTGTCCGAGGCGGCAATCAGGCTGGCGTAGCCTTTGAAGCCGGCATCGGCGATCAGCATCACCACCGGGTCGAAATGCGCCTGCTGCTTGATGGAAAACGGTTCGGAGCCCAGGTAGCCCTGCTGGATCGCATGCGGATCGGCCAGGAAGGGGGCGAGGTTGAACGTATACGGACGGATCTGGCTGTCCGAATAACCGTATTTCGCCTTGAGGAAGTTCCACCAGCCGACCCGCGTGTCGCCGCTGATCATGATCGGCTTGCCCTTCAGTTCGGCGAAATTGTCGTTCCCCTGGCCGGGATGGGCGATCAGCACCGCCGGGTCTTTCTGGAACATCGCCGCCACCGCCTTGAACGGGATGTTTTCCTTGACGAAATTCAGCGCCAGGAAACCATTGCCGGTGATGTTGAAATCCAGCCGCCCGGCCAGCAGCAACTGCGTGTGGTTCACCTGCGGCCCGCCCTGGCGGATCGTCACGTCCAGCCCGTGCTTTGCGTAAATGCCGGTGGCGAGCGCCTGGTAATAGCCGCCGTACTCGGCCTCCGCCTTCCAGTCGAGACCGAAGGTCACCTTGTCCTCGGCCCTTGCCGTGGCGGATAACAACAGGACGCAGATCATCGCGGCCAGCCAGCGTGTCATCAGGTTCCCTTCCCTCCTGGTTGCGTCGCGTTGTCCGCTCCAAGTCGGACGCACATGCGCGTCGCGGACAATGGCATCACCACGCAAGGAGGCAAGATGGGGTCGGAGCTGAGTTTCGGACTGGCAGGCCGGCGGGCCATCGTCACCGGCCACCGCGGCGGCATCGGCAGCGCGATCCACGACGTGCTGACGCGTGACGGGGTGGAGGTGATCGGCCTCGACTTGCCGGACTTCGACCTGTCCGCCACGGATACGGTGGAACGCCGAGCGGCGGCGCTGATCGGCGAGAGAGGGGTGGACATCCTGGTGAACAACGCCGGAATCACCGTCCTGGGATCGGTTCTGGAAACCTCATTGGCCGAAACGGAGCGCGTGTTCCGGGTGAATTTCCTGGCCGCCTATGCGCTGATGCGGGCGGTGCTGCCGGGCATGGTGCGGCGGAAGAAGGGGGCGATCGTCAACATCGCCTCGGACCAGGCGCTGATCGGCAAGCAGGTCAGCGCCGCCTATGGCGCGTCCAAGGCGGCGATCGCGCAATTGTCCCGATCGGCCGCATTGGACTGGGCAAAGGATGGCGTCCGGGTGAACTGCATCGCACCGGGATCGACGCAGACGACGATGCTGGAGACGGTGATCGGCGACCTGTCCGCCCGCTATCCGGACCGGTTCCCGGTATCCTCGGCCGATGCCTACAAGGGCGCGACGCCGCTGGGACGGTTCGCCGATCCGGTGGAGATCGCCCGCGCGGCGGCGTTCCTGGCCTCCGACGCCGCGTCGTTCATCACCGGCGTGATCCTGCCGGTCGATGGCGGCGGGACGGCGCAATGAAGCAGGCCGTCGTCACCGGCGGCACTCGCGGCATCGGCCGAGCGGTGGCCGACCGGCTGGCGGCGGAGGGATGGTCGGTGCTGGTGCTGGCGCGCACCCCTATTGCCACGCCGCATCGCTTCGCCGCCTGCGACGTGGCGGATGCGGCGGCGGTGCAGGCGGCGTTCGCGCCGCTGGCGCGGATCGACGCGCTCGTCAACTGTGCCGGGATCGCCGGCGCGAACCGGCTGGATGGCGACGATGCGCTGTGGCACGCGATCATCGGGTCGAACCTGCACGGCACCTATCACTGCTGCAAGGCGGCGCTGCCGAAGCTGCCGGACGGGACGGGACGGATCGTCAACCTCGCCTCCGTCCTGGGGCTGCGCGGCGTACCGGACCAGACCGCGTATTGCGCCGCCAAGCATGGGGTCATCGGGTTGACCCGCGCCCTGGCGCTGGCGGTCGCGGGACGGGGCATCACGGTGAACGCGCTGTGCCCTGGCTGGGTGGATACCGGAATGGCCCATGACCGCTATGCCGAGCTGGGGATCACGCCCGCCCAGGCCGCCGCAAGCGTGCCGACGGGCCAGGTGGCGACGTCGGCAGAGATCGCCGACGCGGTGATCTGGCTGCTCCGGCCGGAGTCTCGGGGCGTGACCGGTCATGCGCTGCCGATCGACGGGGGCGGACTGGCGCTGCCGTAAGCGGCGATTGGCAGGGTGGGTCCGGGGGGCTACATAGGTCCCGGTTGGCAACGTCGCCGGTCGGCGACCTGGTCCCGCGCGGGCGGGATGGGGTTTGGCCGCATGCCGACGGACGGGGCGCCCTTAGCTCAGTCGGATAGAGCAACAGCCTTCTAAGCTGTGGGTCGGTGGTTCGAATCCACCAGGGCGCGCCATTTCGCCGGTATTATGCAGCAGGTGCCACCAC
>NZ_DASZTJ010000019.1:0-12252 GCF_035548235.1 Rhodopila sp. | reverse complement strand
GCCCTACCTGGACAGCGGCCGGCTCAAGCGCCTGCTGCCGGACTCCGTGCGGCTGCCGCGCGATTTCCATCTGGTGCGGCGGCGCGACGGCCCCGCCGACGATCGGTGCTTCCGCCTGTTCCGGGACTGGCTGCACGCCGAGGCGGCGGCGTTTTCCCTTGCGCCCGGCTGAACGCGTCGCGCCGAGAACTGAATAGTGCGGGGGCCGCCAGCCTCCTAGCGTCCGGCCATCGAGCGAACGAGGACGCGATGACCACCTATCGGCTGCATTACTTCCCCGAGTCCGGGAACAGCTTCAAGCTGGCGCTGATGCTGACCCTGTGCGGGCAGACGTTCGAGCCGGTCTGGACCGATTTCGGCGGCGGCGTCACCCGCACCGCGTCCTGGCGCGCGAACGTCAACCCGATGGGCGAGATCCCGGTCCTGGAGGTGGACGGCGTCCGGCTGACCCAGACCGGACCCATCCTGTTGCGCCTGGCCGACCAATACGGCCGGTTCGGCGGCGCCGGCGAAGCCGAACGGTTCGAGGTCCTGCGCTGGCTTTTCTGGGACAACCAGAAGCTCAGCGGCTTCATGGCCATGTACCGCTACCGGCGCGCCTTCACGCCGGGTCCCGATCCGCAAGTGCTGGCGTTCCTGCGCGGCCGGGTGGACGACTTCCTGGGCATCGTGGAAGCCGAGGTCGGCCGCCGTCCCTTCATCGCCGGCGACCGCCCCACCGTCGCCGATCTGTCGATGTCCGGCTACCTCGTCTTCCCGCCGGACGAGAGCGGCTACGACCTCGCCGCCCGCTATCCCGGCGTGCATGCCTGGCTGCAACGGCTCGCCGGCCTGCCGGGATGGAAAGGCCCCTACGACCTGCTGCCGGGGAAGCGCCTGCCCCGCTACGCCTGACGGGCGCGCCATCGCCCCGGCGGCAGCGCGCACCGGCCTTCGGCCGGACCTCCGGCCCGTCAGCCCTCCAGCCCGTCAGAAGGTGATCGTGCCCCGCAGGCCGAAGATCGCGGCGTCGTTCAGCGCCTGGGTGGGATCGTTCGCCTGCGGCAGGCCGCCGCCCGGGTGGAACACGTATTGGAAGTCAGGCTGCAGCGTCAGCCAGGGCGTGATCGGCGCCTGGTAGGTCAGTTCCAGCACCACCTCGGACGATTGGATCGGGCTGTCGACCCCGCTGTCGAAATTCGCGTCCAAGTCCAGCGAGCGCAGCGAATGGCTGACGTTCGCCCAAGCCACGGCGAGGCCCACCACGTCGTTGTCGCGCCCCGGGAACGTGCCTTTCCAGGTCGCGCCGGCATCGAGATAGAAATAGACGGCGTTGCGGTCCTGCTGGGGCGCCGCGGCGATGCGCGCGAAGCCCGACAGCCCGCCATCGTCGGTTCCCGGAACCCGATAGATCTGGTGGTCCATCAGGGCATAAAGCCCGTAATCGCCCTTGTGGCTGGCGGGCGTCCCGTTGCTGGACGAACTGGCGAGCGACTGGCCGGTGCTGTCCATATGCAGGTCGTCGAACCGCAGGGAGTTGTACCACCCGCCGATCTTGTAATTGCCGCCCAGGCTTGGATCGTCCTTGCCGGGCATGGTGCTGTAGCTGGCCTCGACGATCGCGAACACGCCGTAAACGGGGAAATGGATGCCGCCCGGATTGCCGTCGTTGCCCAGCGGGTTGCCGCTGAACACGGCGGCCTGGATGCTGGCCTTGTCGGTCGGGCTGTAGCGTATGCGCACCGCCGGGGCCGAAAACGGATAGGCCGGCCCGTTGGGCAGGTCGACGCCGTAGATCCCCGGCCAGCCGAAGGTCGAGTTGATGAACGTGCCGGCGACGTCGCTGACCAGGAATTCCTCGTCGGCGGCGAACTGGCCGATGCGCAGGTTGAGCTTGTCGTCGAACAGGCTCTGTTCAAGAAACAAGTCGTTCAGGCGGGACCCGCTCGGTGCCTCGATATTGCTCGCGGCCATCAGGTTGCCGACGTAGTTGGCACTGAGCCCCCGACCATGGATCTGGTATGCGTTGACGGTGACCGACCCGCCCTTCCAGCCCAGCAGTTTTTCCAGGTCGAACCCCACGCCCATCTTCGTGACGCCTTCGACGATCGCGCCCTGGCGCAGGCCGCCCGAAACATTGCCGAGAACCTCGTCGGTTTCGGTGAGCGAGAACGTGATGCCCTGGTTCGCAAGCTCCGTCCGCAGACCGCCCCAGTCGCCCGTCAGGGTGTCGCGTTCCCAGATGCTCTTGGGCGCTTCAGCCGGCGCCTGGTCCGCGGCCGGCGGGGTCTGCGCGCCGGCAGGGGCGGCCAGGCCGCCGAGGGACAGCAGGGTCGACAGCACCCAACCCGCTCCGCGCGCGCACCGTCCGATGTCGTTGGGCTTTGCCGAAAGTCTCATCATTCCTTGCTTCCCGAAGCAGTCATACGAAAAAGGATCATTGTTGCAGGGCGCCCGAAAGGACGGGCGAGGGCCGTTCGCGACCGTTACGTCAATCAGTCATTATTTTGATAAATATCATATTTCGACGTTTGACACCGGCTTGACGGGACCGTTGCGCACGCCTCGGCACGAGGACGGCGCACGGCCCTCGTGCCGCGCGCCCATCAGTGCTTCGCGCCCGCGGTGGCGACCTTCTCGGCGATCTTCGACAGCGGCTCCTGCAACGCCTGGATCGCCTTGCTGAGCTTGGCGCCGTCCGAGGCCTTCAGGTCGGCCGTGTAGATCTTGTAGCCGCCGGGCACGCCGGGGTCGCGATAGGATTCAAGCAGCGCCCGCACCGCGTTGAACTGGCCGCGCACCTGCTTCGTCAGGTCGGGGTCGATCTTCTCCAGGCCCGGCTCCAGGAAGGAGAACGCCTGCTCCGCCCCCTCGATGTTGCCCGCGAAGTCGATCAGGTCGTTGTGGCTGAAGGCCTCTTCCTCGCCGTTGATCTTGGTGCGCTGGACCTCCTCCAGCAGGTCGGCCGCACCGTTCGCCAGGTCTTCCGGCTTGTAGCTCAGGCCCTTCACCAGCGTATGCAGGCGGCCGACATTGGTCTGCAATTCCGCCGTCATCTGCTTCGTCTCGCCGGTGATCTGCCCTTTTTCGAACAGGTCCCGCTCGATCGCGTGGAAGCCGTGCCAGCCCACTTTCGGATCGAGGTTGGAGGCACGCATGTCGATCAGGTAGTCCAGGTTGCCGGCATTGTCGGTCGCCTTGAACCCGGGCATGACGAAGCCGTCGACATCGGATTCGATGCGCTCATAGAACGGACGCGCCAGCGCATAGGCCGCTTTGGCCTTCGCCAGGTCGCCGGCGTCGATCGCCGCCTTCAGGTTGGCGACGGCTGTCACCATGGCGTCGGCCATGTCGTTCACGTAGCCGGCGTATTCCTTGGCGCCCTGCTTCAGCAGGATCGCGGCGGTGCCGTGGGATTCCGGCGCTGCCTTGCCGGTCACGGTGAACGCGGTCATCTCCTGCTTCGCACCGGGGCAGTAGACCTGGTAGGAGCCGCCGCCCAGCGTCAGCGTCATGGCGACAGGGGGCAGGCCCGGCGCCAGGTTCTCCTTCTCGCCGACGATCCGGTTGTTGGTCTGCAGTTCGACCTCGGTGATGGCGGTGGCCGTCTTGTTGGTGACGGTGAAGGTGACCGGACCGGCCTTGGCGGTGTTGTGATCGAGCACGCAGGCCCCCCCGTTCTCGCCGGTCAGGGTGATGGCGACCTGCGACACGCCGTTCTTGACGGGCGCGACGTTCGATTGGGCC
Organism: Rhodopila sp.; assembly: GCF_035548235.1. Classification (GTDB taxonomy): domain Bacteria; phylum Pseudomonadota; class Alphaproteobacteria; order Acetobacterales; family Acetobacteraceae; genus Rhodopila. The sequence continues at coordinate 8,526 of NZ_DASZTJ010000019.1, read as the reverse complement.
CAGGCATTGCCCGTGACCAGGGCGGCGACCCCCAACCCCGTCACGATGGTAAGCGGGCGTGTCAGTCTAGCGTGCGGCATTATAGGTCCTCATGGAGACTTGGCGGCTCGATCGCCGCCAAGGACAGTCGGGATCGCGGGGCGCGAGCGGATGGCCCGCGGCGCGACCGGATCCGGTTGCGGCGTGCAGTCATCCGAATGATTACATCAGCAACGAAATTCGCCGGCATGCGGCCGGCCGGATACCCACCCGCGGGTCGATATCCACGATGCAAGACCGGCGACCGTCATCGCATCGCCTCCGAATCCTTTCCGCCCCCGTTCGATCATGAGGGGTCTATATCCGGCCATCTGCGCAATTGCAACTCATTCTCAGTCGCGATTTGCAGGCCGATGCGGCGGATCAGGGTTCGCAGGTATTGTATTTGACCTATATCAATATTGTTGCGCCGCGCGTTCCTCCCCGCCCCGATCATCCGGCCGGCCTGATGTTTGGCTTGAACCAGCCGGCGCCACGCTCGACCCGGGCATCCGCCAGCATCGTGCCTGGCCGGAACGAACGCGATCGCGTCGGAAGAATCGCGACGGAAGAATCGCGACGGGAAGAATCGCGATGGAAGATGGGCGGCCGGCTATTCCGCGGCGCGTGGCATTTCGTGCGCGGGCTGGCGGACCAGCACGACTTTCTCGGCCGATTTGCCGAAGAAATGATACCCCGATCCCCCTTCCGCCAGGACGTCGAGGAAGGTGTCGGGATCGGTGACCCGGATCCCGCCCATCACGTCGACCCCGCGGCGCAGGAACGCGTCCGGGAACAGCCCGACGGTCGGGCCGACCACGACGACACGCGCCTGTGGCCGGCACAGCGCCAGCAGCGGGTCCACCGTATCGTTCAGCAGCGTCGTCCCGGTGATCAGCACGACATCGGCGTCCGGCACCACGGCGGGGGCCTCGCTGGCATGCCGGAAATGCGCCAGTTCCTCCCCTTTCAGGGTCGCGGGGTCCATCTCCAGGACCGTCCAGGGCTGCCGCGCCTGTTTCAGCGCCTTCAGGAACGGCACGAAGGCGCCGACCACCACCACGCGCTCGCCCGGCTGGATCCGAGCGGCATCGTATGCGTCGACGCCGACCTGCAGCGCGACGTCCGGCGTCGTTCGGCGTTCCCAGCACATCGCCGCCAGGGCGTTCGCCGTGGCGATGCCCAGGGCGCGCCGGATACCGCTCGCGGCCGCCACCTCCGTCAGCAGTTCGCGCGCCGGCCGGCCGCGCAGCCGGCCGGGGAACGGCATCGCCATGGCGGAACTGGGACAGCAGACCGCCTCGGGAATCGAGCGCAGCGGCGTCGCGCATGCCCCGGCGACGCCGGTATCCAGCTTCACGCCGGTGAAGAACAGCCCGACCACGGCCCGCTCCACCGTCACGCGATCGAGCGCCGCGCCCATGGCGTGCCGGATGCCCCGAATGGTTTCCGACAAGATGGTTTCCGACAAGATGGTTTCACCGGTCATGGAATCGCTCCCTTCAATCCCGTTCCCGCAACGCCGCGATTTCCTTGCGCAGGGCGCGGGTTTCCTCGAACTGCGCGGTGACGTCGCGCATGATCGCGGCAATGCCGGCCAGCGCGCCGCGATCGTCCGCGAAGGGCACGATCGTGAACGCGACCGAGATGCGCGCGCCATCCTTGCGGATGGCCGGGACCGACAGGACCTGGCCGTCGCCGTACCGCGTGCGGCCGGTGCGCATCGTTTCACGGTAGCCGTCCCAATGCCGGGCACGAAGCCCCTCGGGGATGATCACGTCGAGGCTTCGGCCGACGGCTTCCTCGGCCGTGTAGCCGAACACGCGGACCGCGCCGCCGTTCCAGGACCGGATCGTGCCGTCGCGGTCGGCATAGACCACCGCGTCCGGCATGTTGGCGACCAGCGTTTCGGCGAAATGCGCGTCCATCACGATGCCCCCATCACGATTTTTCCGTCAGGATCAGGTCCATCGGAACGTCGTACGGCTGGGGATGGATCGTCTCCATCTCGCTCGCCGCATAGCCGACGCCGATGACCACGGGCCGGTCGCCGCGCGCCGCGAGCGTGCGGTCGAAATAGCCGCCGCCGTTTCCCAGCCGGTAGCGGGCGCGGTCGAAGCCAAGCAGCGGGGCGATCATCAGGTCGGGATCGACGGGCTGCCGCCGGGCGGGGACGGGAATGCCCCAGACCCCGGACTCCATCGCGTCACCGGGCGTCCAGCGCCAGTACTCCAACGGCTGTCCGGCCGCGACGACCACCGGCAGGCAGAACGGCAGCGCGTCCGCCCTGGATTTCGCCCAGTCCAGCAGGCTGGGTTCGTATTTGATCGGCCAGTAGAGCCCGATGCATCCGGGCTTGCGGCCGGCGCAATAGCGGTCCAGCGCTTCGGCGATCCGCGCCGCCGCCGTGTGGCGTTGTTCGGCGGTCATCGCCTTGCGCGCGGCATAGAGTTCCGCGCGCTTTTCCCGCCGCCAGGCATTGACGTCCATCACGCCGTCTCCAGCAGGCGGACCAGCGCCGGCGCTGCGGTCAGGTCCGCGATCGTGTAGCGGTCGAGCACGGCGAGGAACGCCTCCAGCGCTTCCTTCAGCGCGGTCTGCAGCCGGCAGGCGGGCGCGATCAGGCACGCACCGCCCTCCATGCAGGTGACCAGCGCCAGATCCTCGGTCCGCCGCACCACCGCGCCGACGTTGATCGCCGCGGCAGGACGCGCCAGCCGGATGCCGCCGCCCCGCCCGCGCGTCGTCTCGATGTCGCCCGCCAGGCCCAGTTGGTGGATCACCTTGGTCAGATGGGCCTCCGATATCCCATACACGCGGGAGATGTCCGCGATCGTCGACTGGCCCCTGACCGCGAGGCAGATCAGGGTCCGCAGCGAATAGTCGCTGAACGCCGTGAGTCTCACGCCGCCGGCCTGCGGGCCAGGCCCTCGGGCGGGGCGCCGAACCGATGGAACAGCGCGAGTTGGAGGCTGGTGGCGATGCGCTGCGCCTTCGCCGCGAACTCCGCCGCCGGTCCGGGGTCGAACAGGTCGGCGGCCGTCGCGGCGAACAGCGCCAGCCAATCGGCGAAGAGCGGGCGTTCAAGGCCCGCCACCGCCCTGTGCACCGCCACCGGGTTGCCGGAATACCGCCCGGAGGCGAGCATCACGGACGACCAGAAGCGCCGCATGGTTTCCAGGTGGTCGGGCCATTCGTCCTCGGCGATCGCGGCGTTGAAGACGGGACCGAGGGCGGGATGGCGGCGCACGCGGCCGTAGAAGGTGTCGATCAGGACGGCGATCGAGTCTTCGGTGACGGCCGGGAAGCGGTTCTGTGTCATGGCGGCCTATAAGGTTTATTCTATATGAACCTTATAGGCCCGAGGACGCCGCCGTTCAAGCCTCGATGCACGGCTTGTCCGATCGTCAGGTCTCGCCCTTTCCCGGCGCCTTCCGCGGCACTGCCTCGGCGCCGGCGTTGTCGCCCCTGCCGGATGCTTTAAGGCGCCCATGGTCCGTCCGCCGTATCGATCTCCGCCCAAGGCAATGTCGGCGCCGGGGCCGGCTTCGGCTTCGGCAGCGGCGGCACCCAAGGCCGCTTCCCGCGATCCGCCCGGTCCGTCAGCACCCGCGCCCGATCCCGGCCCAGCCAGATCGCCGCGCTGCCGAAGCGCCAGACGGTGAACCGGTCGACCAGCGCCGGCCACGGCTTCGGGCAGAGATGCCGAGCGGGCTCCAGCGAAACGATGACGGAGACCCCGGAACAGTTGGCGCGCAACATGTCGCCGCGAACCAGCAGCGCCGCCTTCCGGCCGGGATAAGGTTGCAGGCGACACGACGCGTCCTCGCAACGAACCGGCGGCGCCGCCGCGTCCCCCTCCGCGCCGGTATCCGGCATCAGCTTCAGCGACCCCACCGCCCAGAACTGCGACCAGGAATCGGCGACGAACCGCGCGCTCGCCAGCGCGCTGTCCTGCGACGGCTGCACGAAGGCCCCGATCGGCGTCCGCACGGCGATCAGCCGCGCATCCGCCGAAACCAGCAGGTCGGGCGGCTGGAACAGCAGCGGCGACATCACGCCCACCGCCATCGGCGCCAACCCGGCCAGGCGCCACCGCCAACGCCACAGCCCGACCCAGGCCAGGCCCAGGGAGAAGGCGCACAGGCCCCAGACCGGCATGTGCGGCACGTCGAAGGTCGCGGCCGGCAGCGCTGCCGTCCAGCGTGCCACCTCGACCACCAGCGCCGCGCCCCAGCCCATCGGCACCAGCGCCAGCGCCTCCAGGTGCAACGGCATCAGCGCCAGCGCGATCAGTCCCGCCGGCATGACCCACAACGCCGTCAGCGGCACCGCGACCATGTTCGCCAGGATGAAATAGACCTGCACATGTCCGAAATGATACGCCCCGAACGGCGCCGACGCCGTCCCCGCCAGCGCGCTGGTCAGCGCCAGGGCCACGCAATGCGAAGCGAACCGCCGCGCCCATGTCCGTCCGTGCAGCCGCCGCAGCCAAGGACGCAGCGCCTCGTAGCCGGCGATCAGCGCCAGGACGGCGGAAAAACTCATTTGGAACGAAACGTCCGGCACGTCCTGCGGCGACAGCAGCATCAGCACCGTCGCCGCCAGCGCCAGTCCGCGCATCGACACCGGCCGCCGATCCGCCAGCACGGCGATGGTGAACAGCCCGGCCATCAGGAAACTGCGCACGATCGGGACATGCATCCCGGTCAGCACCATGTACGCGCCGCCGCCCGCCAGCGCGCACAGCGCCGACAGCTTCTTCGTCGGCCAGAACAGCGACGCGTGCTCGCTGCACCGGAATGCCAGGCGCGACGCGGCCAGCACGAATCCCATGACGATGCCGATATGCAGCCCGGCCACGGCCAGCAGGTGCGCCAGGCCCGAATCGCGGAACGCCGCGTGATCCGCCTCGGGGATCGCCATCGACGTCCCGGTCAGCAGCGTGACCGCGAACGCGCCCGGCGAGCCGTGCACCACGGCCAGGACCCGTCGCGCGATCCTCTCCCGCATCCCCTGCACCACCCGCGCCGCTGTCGGCCGCTGGGCCGCCTCGCCCCGTTCGACCTGCCCCAGCGCGAAGCCCGAGGCGCCGAGGCCGCTGTAATAGGCGTCGCGCTGCAGGTCCCAGGCGCCGGGATAGGCCGGCATCGCGGGCGGCCGCAGCAGCGCGCGCACGCGGACGGGGTCGCCCGCCTCCAGCGTCGTGTCGTCGCCGCGCCGCAGCCGGATCCTGACCCAGCGGCGCAGCGGCGGCGCGCCGTCCAGCGAGGCGGCGGTGACGGTCACCCGCCGTCCTTCCGGCAGCATTTCGACCGCGCCGGCCACGCCGCTGACGATGACCGCCTTCGACGGGATCGCCGTCTCGATCGGCGGCGCCCGCGCGGTCGCCACCTGCCCGGCGGCGAACCCCAAGGCCATGGCGGCCAGCGGCACCAGCAGCAGGCGGGACGGCGGCACCAATGCCGCCGGCAGGACCAGGCCGGCGCAGGCCACGGCACCGGTCCAGAATGGCGGCTCGAACCGCAGGGCGTAATAGGTCGCGACGCCGGCGCCCACGAACACCGGCAGCCAGAGGGGGAGCCGGTCCCGCTCAGCCTCCAACCACGCCCGCGCCCCAGCGACCAGCCTCATGCGGGGCAGAGTAGCGGCGAAGCGTCTACAAAAAGTGAACCGGCGTGCTAGATCGCTCGCCATGACCGTTCGCACCCGCTTCGCCCCCAGCCCCACCGGACCGCTGCATATCGGCGGCGTCCGCACCGCGCTGTTCAACTACCTCTACGCCCGCCACATGGGCGGCGAATTCCTGCTGCGCATCGAGGACACCGACCGCGAACGCAGCACCGAGGAGGCCACGCGCGGCATCATCGAAAGCCTGGACTGGCTGGGCCTGGCGCGCGACGGCCAGACCGTCTTCCAATCCACCCGCATCGCCCGCCATGCCGAGGTCGCGCGGCAATTGCTGGAAAGCGGCAACGCCTATTACTGCTACGCGACGCCGGAAGAGCTGGCCGCCGAACGCGAGGTGGCCGCGAAGGAGAAGCGCGTCTGGCGCTATGACGGCCGCTGGCGCGACCGCGATCCCAAGGACGCCCCGCCCGGCGTCAAGCCGGTGATCCGGCTGAAGACGCAGCGCGACGGCGACACGGTGCTGGAGGACCTGGTGCAGGGCACCGTCCGCGTCGCGAACGCGGAGCTGGACGACATGATCATCCTGCGCAGCGACGGGACGCCGACCTATAACCACTCGGTCGTGGTGGACGACCACGACATGGGCATCACCCATGTCATCCGCGGCGACGACCACCTGACCAACACGTTCCGCCAGATCCAGGTCTATCGCGGCATGGGCTGGGACCTGCCGCGCTTCGCCCATATCCCGCTGATCCACGGCGACGACGGCAAGAAACTGTCGAAGCGGCACGGCGCGCAGTTCGCGCTGGAGTTCAAGGAGAACGGCTACCTGCCCGAGGCGCTGTGCAACTACCTGATGCGCCTGGGCTGGTCGCATGGCGACCTGGAGATCATCGGCCGCGAGGACGCCATCCGCCTGTTCGACATCGTCGACGTCAATCGCGGGGCGTCGCGGATGGACTACCCCAAGCTGCTCAACCTGAACGGCATCTATATCCGTGCGGCGGACGACGGATGGCTGACGCGGGACGTGATGGAGCGGCTGGCGAAGAAACCCGGATTGACGCCGGCGCCCGAGACCGAAGCCCGGGTCCGCGTCCTGATGCCGGCGTTGAAGGACCGGGCGAAGACCCTGGTGGACCTGGCCAGCGCCGCGGTCTTCCTGGCGCAGGCGCCGCGCCCCGATCCGAAGGCGGAGGCGGTGCTGACGCCGGAGGCCAAGGCGATGCTGCGCGACCTCGGGCCGGCGCTGGCGGCGACGGATTTCGCAGTGCCGGCCCTCGACGCCGCCTTGCGCGCCTTCGCCGACGCGAAGGGTCTCAAGCTCGGCCAGGTCGCGCAGCCGCTGCGTGTCGCCTTGACCGGAAGCACCGTCAGTCCCGGCATCGACGCCACGCTGGCCGCCCTGGGCAAAGGGGAAGCGCTGATGCGGATCGCAGCCGCCGCATCATGAGGACGGCGACACGGAGGCGGCGACGCAGGCGCGTGCGGAACATCCGACATCGTTAACCATTGGGAAATATCTCGCCGCTAGGGTGACGCAACGCCGAACGAACGGCGGTGATCCAGAACGGAGCGGCCCGTGCGTCTGAAACGTCACGTTTCATCCCAGCTTTCGAACGGCCTGACGGTCGGCGGCGCCGCACTGGTCGCCGCCCTGCTCGTCGCCGGCGCCGGCAAGGTCGCGCGCGATCCGGTGTCGGTCGGCGACATCATCACGTTCGAGCCGGACCCTGGCGCGATCACGACGGTCTCGACCTTGCCGTCGGGCCGGATCGCGGCGCATCGGCCGGATCAGTATGGCTGTATCCTCGATCTCGACACGCTGCGCCGTTTCGGCGGCAGCCTGGTGACCGAGGCACGGTTGGCGTCCGAGGGACAAAGCTACCGGCTGCACTGGGCGGGCGAACGCACGGCGCCGGACAGCGGGGATTGCGGAAGCAGCGCGGACCTGATCCTGAGCCGCCGCGACCTCAACCGCCTGGCGGCCGCCGGAGGCGGCTCCATCATGACCGGTATGCGTTCCCGCATTGGCCGAACAGACGGCGAGCAGGAGCCGGGGCTGTAGGCGGGGCTGCGGTCGGGCCGCGCCGAACCCTTGATCGACGCCGCGGGACCTGGATGGCGGGCCTTCGCCCGCCATGACGGGGGCGGCGCCACTGTCCGACGGAGGATTGCCATGGCGTCCATTCATAGGACTAAAGAGAAATCCCTTGACTTGAAGGGGAATATAGACCTAATAGACCGCACCCCATTCCTCCCGCAGGCCCCCATGCCCATCTCCCTCCTCGACCTCCCCACGGCCTTCGTCCGTGCCGTCCTGTACAACCTCGCCATGCTCATGCTCCAAGGCGCCGGCGGCAACATGGACGAGGCTTGGCAGGCCGCCGTCGACCTCATGCGCGGCCATGACGTGCAGACCGACGTGGAACTCCATTGCTTCGCCCAGGTCATCGGCTTCACCCTGCAATCCGGCGAGGCGCTGGGCCAGGCCGCCAACCCCAACCTGCCGATCACCCAGGTGATCCGCCTGCGCAGCGGCGCGCTGGCGCTGGCCCGCGCGGCGGACAAGGCGCAGTGCCGGCTGGACGCGGCGCGCGCGGCACGCCACGCCGCGGTCGACCGGATCGCCAACGCCCGCGACCAGGCGCCGCAGCCGGCCCGCCTGACGCGTCCGGTGTTCGTGGACGAACCCGGGACGGCTGAACCCGCGAAGGCTGAACCCGTGAAGGCTGAACCCAAGGCTGAGCCCGGGATGGTCGAACCCGTGAAAGCCGAACCTGTGAAAGCCGGGCCTGTGAAAGCCGAACCCGCGAAGGCTGAGCCCGGGACGGCGAAGGCCCAGGCCGGCACGGCGCCGGCGCCTGCTCCCGC
>NZ_DASZTJ010000018.1:0-4710 GCF_035548235.1 Rhodopila sp. | reverse complement strand
CGTCGCCCACCGACCTGATGGGTGCGCTGCCGGTTGCCGTCGCCGCGCTCGTGCGCCGGCAGATGGGCCAGGCGCCGATCGCGCCCGATCCCACCCTGGGGACCGCCGCCGACCTGTTGCGGATGATGCAGGGCAGGGCGGCCGACCCGGCGGCAGTGCATGCACTCGACACCTACTTCACCGTCATGGCCGAAAGCGGTCTTAGCGCATCGGCCTTTACCGCTCGGGTTGTTGCGTCCACTCGGGCTTCGCTGACCGCTGCTGTCCTCGCCGCCTGGTGCGCCTTCACCGGGGTCCTGCACGGCGCCGCTCCCGGTCCGACCCTCGATCTGCTGGACGAAGCCGAACGCCAGGCCGACCTGGACGGCTGGCTGGAAGCGAAGCTGCGCGCCGGCGAACGCCTGATGGGATTCGGGCACCGCGTCTTCCAAGGCAACGACCCGCGCGCCGCCGAGATGCGCCGAGCGCTCGCGGCCATGGGACCCGCGGCGGGGCGGCTGGCGTTCGCGGCGACGCTGGAGCGGGCCGTGGCCGCCGCGATCCAGCGGGTCAAGCCGGGCCGCACGCTCCCGCCCAATGTCGAGATCACCGCCGCCCTGCTCCTCGACGCCGTCGGCATCGCGCGGGATGCGTTCACCCTGGTCTTCGCCGTCGGCCGCTGCCCCGGATGGATCGCACATGTGCTGGAACAGCGCCGGACGGGGCGGCTGATGCGTCCCGCCTCGGCCTATGTCGGACCGCCGATCGGCTAGAAGTACCTCTGGATAACGTCTTCCACGATAGTATATCCTCCGAAGAGCCGTCTTCGGAGGCAGATATGATCTTCCGCCAGCTTTTCGATGCGACATCCGGCACTTACACCTACTTGCTCGCCTCCCGCCGCGGCGGTGAGGCGCTGATCATCGACCCGGTGCTGGAGAAGGTGGACCGTTATCTGGCCCTGATCCGTGACTTGGACCTGCGGCTGGTGAAGGCAGTCGACACGCATCTGCATGCCGACCACATCACCGGCCTGGGGGCGCTGCGCGACAGCACACAGTGCATCACGGTGATGGGCGAGCAGTCTCAGGTCGACGTCGTCTCCATGCGCCTGTCCGACGGCGACCGGCTGCGCATCGAGGGACTGGATCTGGAGGCGATCTATACGCCCGGCCATACGGACGACTCCTATTGCTTCCGCATGGCCGACCGCGTCTTCACCGGCGACACGCTGTTGATCCGCGGCACCGGCCGCACCGATTTCCAGAACGGGTGCCCGCGCGCGCAATACGATTCGATCTTCAACCGCCTGCTGCGCCTGCCGGAGGAGACGCTGGTCTTCCCCGCCCATGACAACAAGGGCGATACGGTCAGCACGATCGGTGAGGAACGGCGCAGCAATCCCAGGCTTCAGATCAGGTCGGTCGAGGAATACGAGGCGCTGATGAACGGCCTCAACCTGTCCAATCCCAAGATGATGGACGTGGCGGTGCCGGCCAATATGCGCCAGGGCCTGGCGCAAGCGGAGATCGCGCGCCTTGGTTGGGCCATAACCGCCGAGGAGGCGCTGGCCCTGGTCGGACAGCCCGACATCGTGCTGATCGACCTGCGGGAGAAGGCGGAACGGCTGAAGCATCCGGGGATCGCGGGCGCCTTGCCGGCACCGTACGGCGACCTGGCGGAGAACATCCAGGAAGGCGGGCTGGTCCACGACCTCGTCGCCGCCACGGGCCGTCGGCTGGTGTTCTACTGCGCGTTCGGCGAACGCTCCGCCATGGCCGTCAGGGCGGCACGCCAGGCCGGGTTAGGGAACGCGTTCCATATCCATGGCGGGCTGGATGCGTGGAACCGGCTGGGCGCGTCCACGGCCCATTGAGGGTGGCCCGCGGAAGCGAGAGGTCTCCACATCGTCATGACCCGGCTCAACGTGGGGGAACCAACCGATGATGGGGGATAGCCGTCCCCCGATCAGCTATCCTGTTCGGGGGCGGGCGCGCTGTTGAGCTGGATGTATCGTTCGATCCCCACCAGCTTGATCAGGTCGAACTGCCGCTCGAGGAAGTCGACGTGCTCCTCCTCGTCGTCCAGGATCTTCCGCATCAGGTCACGGGACACGTAGTCGCGGATGCTCTCGCAATAGGCGATGCCGTCCCGCAGGTCGACCATTGCCTTCTCTTCCAGCTTGTAGTCGCAGCGCAGCATCTCCTCGACCGTCTGACCGACCAGCACCTGGTTCATCCGTTGCACGTTGGGCAGCCCGTCCAGGAACAGGATGCGTTCGATCAGCCAGTCGGCGTGATGCATCTCCTCGATCGACTCGGAATATTCCTTTTTCCCGAGGAGCGTGACCCCCCAATGCTTCAGCGTCCGCGCATGCAGAAAATACTGATTGATGGCCGTGAGTTCGTTGGTCAGCACCGTATTGAGGTACTCGACCACCTTCGGATCCCGCAGCATGCCTGCCTCCTGTATCCTAGCAGGTCAACTTGCCCCAGGTATCAGGCCGAAGCAAACTCTGCCGGGTCGCTTCCGTGCAGGGCGTCTCGGACCATGCCGCACAGCGTTCGCACGCAGGCGCCGCATTGCGCCCGGCAGCCGCAACATTCGAAGACCTCGGCGGGACGCCGGGCACCGTGCGAGTCGGTGGCGCGGCGAATGTCAGCGTCGGTCAGGGCGTTGCAAAAGCAGATATACACGGGCGTCCCTCAGCTTACCCGAGACGCTGATAGCAAGGTTGCGAGTAATTCGCAATTGCAGATTTGCAAGGGTGCGATGCGATTCTGCAGAGTCTCGCTCCCCGCTCCCGCCTGAAGCGAAGAGCGAGGCAGCCGCCTCTATCGTTCCTGCATGCCGATGAAGCCGACCAACCGCTCCGTCTCCGCCACGATCGGGTCGGCGATTTCGGCCGCGCGCGCCGCGCCGATCCGCAGCGTCTGGATCAGCAGGTCCGGGTCTTTCAGCAGCCGCTCCGTCTCCGCCGCGATCGGCGACAGCTTGGACACGACGAGATCGGTCAGCACCTGCTTGAAGGTCCCGAACCCGGCCCCGCCGTGATCGCGCAGCACCGCCGCGTGGTCGGTATCGGTCAGGGCGGCATAGATGCCGACAAGGTTCCGTGCCTCCGGCCGGTTCTCCAGCCCGGCGACCTCGGACGGCAGCGGCTCCGGGTCCGTCTTGGCGCGGCGGATCTTCAGCGCGATCGTGTCGGCGTCGTCGCTCAGGTTGATGCGGCTCTGGTCCGAGGGATCGGACTTCGACATCTTCTTGGTCCCGTCGCGCAGGCTCATGACCCGAGCGGCCGGGCCCAGGATCATCGGCTCGATGTTGGGGAAGAAGTCGACGCCGTAATCGTGGTTGAATTTCTGGGCGATGTCGTTCGCCAGCTCCAGATGCTGGCGCTGGTCGTCGCCCACCGGCACGCGGGTCGCGTGATAGGCGTGAATGTCGGCGGCCATCAGGTTCGGATAGACATAAAGGCCGGCCGAGGCGTTCTCCCGGTCCTTGCCGGCCTTGTCCTTGAACTGCGTCATCCGGTTCAGCCAGCCGAGCCGGGCGATGCAATTGAAGATCCAGGCGAGGCGGGCATGCGCGTGCACGGCCGATTGCAGGAACAGGATGTGCTTCGACGCGTCCAGCCCGCAGGCCAGCAGCACCGCCGTCATCTCCAGCGTCTGCTGCCGCAGTTCGGCCGGGTTCTGCCAGACGGTGATCGCGTGCAGGTCGACGACGCACCAGATGCAGTCGTGGTCGTCCTGCATTTTGATCCAGTTGCGGATCGCGCCCAGATAGTTGCCCAGGGTTGGAATCCCGGACGGCTGGATGCCGGAAAACACGCGTTGCATCGAACTCAGACCTCGTTGGTTGTCGTCTCCGCCGCGGCTGGGCCTTGGGACCGGCTGCGGCGACGAGCCATCATACGCGCGACGTCCCGCAGATCATACGCCCCCGTTAGCTGGGCAGCGATGCCGTAGACCAGCATCCCCGCGACGATCAGCGCGCCCAGGGCGGCATAGCGCGCCAGGCCGTGCAGCGGCGCGCGGAACAGCCACTCGCGCAGGACCCACAGCACGCCAGCCATGATCACCGCCGACCCGGCCATCGCCGACACCCGCCGGTAGAGCAGCGCATCCATCCGCAGATGCCCGCGCCGCAGCAGGATCACGCCCAGCGCGCCGACATTGGCGATCGCGGCCAGGCTGGTCGCCAGCGCCGGCCCGATATGCGCCAACGGGGTCATGAACAGCAGGTTCAGCCCCAGGTTCAGCAGCACGCATCCGATGCCGACCTTCACCGGCATCGACGTGTCGCCCCGCGCGAAGAAGGCGGGCATCAGCACCTTCACCGTCACGAAGGCCGGCAGGCCGATCGCGTAGGCGGCCAGCGACTGGGAGGAAAACAGCACGCTCGTCGCACCGAACGCGCCCCGGCCGAACAGCACCTGGATGACCGGATAGGCACAGACGATCAGCGCCAGCGCCGCCGGCAGCGTCAGGAACAGCGCGTATTCCACCGCTCGGTTCAGCGTGCCGAGCGCCTGGGCCGCCTCGCCGCCGCGGACCTGGCGGGAGAGGGCGGGCAGCAGCGCGGTGCCGACCGCGGTCCCGATCACCCCCAGCGGCAGTTGCTGCACCCGGTCGGCGTAATACAGGACGGATACGGTGCCCGGCGGCAGCAGGCTGGCGATGATGACGTCCACCGCCAGGTTGAGCTGCGTCACCCCGGCGCCGATCA
>NZ_DASZTJ010000017.1:0-28415 GCF_035548235.1 Rhodopila sp. | reverse complement strand
CGCTTTTTTCAGCCTTTTGACGTCACGACCGGGACCGTCTTAATTGTTACAAACGCGGGGCGCGCTTGTGACGTGGCCCTGCTTCCGCCATAAGCGGCGGCGATTGCGACCAGCTCTTTTCATCGAGGTCCGTGAATGCCCCGTCATCCCGTGCGTTTTCCGTTCGCCTTGCGCTTGTGCCTGGGCGCCGCGCTGTTGGCGGGCAGCGTCGCCCCGGTCCTGGCGGATGCGCCGGCCGACCCGGTGCTGGCGACGGTCGACGGGCAGCCGATCCACCTCAGCGACGTGAAAGAGGCCGCGCAATCCCTGCCGCAGGCGCGCAACATGCCGCCGCAGCAGCTCTATCCGATCCTGCTCGACCAGTTGATCGACGCGAAGGCGCTGCTGATCAAGGCCAAGGCCGCCGGTCTCGACAAGGACCCCGAGGTCCAGAAGGTCTTGCAGGCCGCGCAGGACCGCGCCCTGGAAACCGCGTACCTCTCCCGCCAGGTGCGGCCGCAGGTGACCGAGGAGGCGGTGAAGGCACGCTATGACGCTGAATTCGCCAATAAGAAGGGCGAGGAAGAGGTGCATGCCCGGCATATCCTCGTGCCCGACGAGGCGACCGCGAAAAAGATCATCGCCGAACTCAAGAAAGGCGCCGACTTCGCCGCCCTGTCGACCCAATACAGCAAGGACCCGGGCGCGGCGAAGCAAGGTGGCGACCTGGGGTTCTTCAAGAAGAGCGACATGGTGCCGGAATTTTCCGCCGTCGCGTTCTCGCTGAAGGACGGCGAGGTCTCGCCGGAGCCGGTGAAGACGCAGTTCGGCTGGCACGTCATCCAGGTGCTGGGCCATCGCACGGACCCGGTGCCGACGTTCGACGAGGAAAAGGACAGCCTGCGCCAGTCGATGGTGCAGGCCGCGATCCAGAAGGAAGTCACGAGCGCCCGTGACGCCGTGAAGGTCCAGCAGTTCAATCCGGACGGCTCGCCGGCCAAGGCGACCGATTCGGCCGAACCGCCGCCGGCGAAGTAACGCTGACCGAAACAAGGGAAGGAAATCATGGCTACCCCAGTCTCGCCGCTTGCCGTTGCGTTACCGGAACTCCCGCCGCTCGCGGGTGTGCGCCTGGGGTCTACGGCGGCGGGTATCCGCTATCAGGGTCGAACCGACCTTGTGATGATGGAGGTTGCGGCGGGCAGCACCGTGGCCGGCGTGTTCACGGCCAACAAATGCCCCGGCGCGCCGGTGGACTGGTGCCGTGCGTCCCTGAAGGGCGGCCGAGCGCGGATGGTGGTGGTGAACGCGGGGAACGCCAACGTCTTCACCGGCAAGGCTGGACGGGACGCCTGCGCGGCGACCGCGGCCGCCGCGGCGAAGCTGGGCGACTGCCAGCCGAGGCAGGTGTTCGTCGCCTCCACCGGCGTGATCGGCGAGGTGCTGCCGCATGAGAAACTGGTCGCCGCCCTGCCCCGCCTGCACGAAACGCTGACCGAGGACGGTTGGGAAGCCGCCGCCCGCGGCATCATGACCACGGACACGTTCCCCAAGGCAGCGACCCGTACGGCGCAGATCGGGGACGGCACGGTGCGGATCACGGGCATCGCCAAGGGCAGCGGGATGATCGCGCCCGACATGGCGACGATGCTGTGCTTCATCTTCACCGACGCCAAAATCCCGGCCGACGCGCTGCAGACGATGCTGAAAAAGGGCGTCGACGCCAGCTTCAACTGCACGACGGTGGACTCCGACACCTCGACGTCCGACACCGTCCTGTTGATCGCCACCGGCCAGGCGAAGCATCCGCGGATCCCATCCGCCGACGGCAGCGCCGCGCGCGGCCGCATGCTGGCGGATTTCAGCCGCGCGCTGAACGACCTGCTGCTGGACCTG
The DNA here is from genome assembly GCF_035548235.1 of Rhodopila sp. GTDB lineage: Bacteria > Pseudomonadota > Alphaproteobacteria > Acetobacterales > Acetobacteraceae > Rhodopila. Next base: position 26,540 of record NZ_DASZTJ010000017.1, on the reverse strand, counting down.
GCCCTGAAGGTCGTGCGTGACGGCGAAGGCGCGCAGAAGCTGGTGCGGATCGACGTCACCGGCGCCAAGACCCCAAGGTCGGCGAAGAAGATCGCCATGGCGGTGGCGAATTCGCCGCTGGTGAAGACGGCGATCGCGGGTGAGGACGCCAACTGGGGCCGCATCGTCATGGCCGTCGGCAAGTCCGGCGAGCCGGCCGACCGCGACAGGCTTTCGGTCGGCGTCGGCGGCGTCTGGATGGCCAAGGACGGCGGCGTCGTGCCCGGCTATGACGAAGCGCCGGTGGTCGCGCACATGCGGGGCAAGGAGGTCGAGATCGCCATCGATATCGGCCTTGGCCGCGGCAAGGCGACCGCCTGGACCTGCGACCTGACGCACGGATACATCGACATCAACGGCTCCTACAGGAGCTGAGGCAGTCTCGATCGCTTCGCGGCGTGCGGCGGCTTCAAGAGGGGCCGCCCACGATCCGGCGGAAGGCGGCAGCGTGCGTTACCCACGGCGATACGGCTGCGTCGGCCGGACCTGGCGGATGACCTGGACGCCACGAGACCATATCGTCCGGATGGCCGCGGGCATGTTCGCTGTACAATCGCATGTGCAATCGACTTCTGCCGCGACCTGCCGACTGTCAGGAGATAGGAAAGAATTTCTTGTGGCATTTTGAAAAGTAAAGACATCTGCGTAAACGAAATGTACATTACAAATACGGCGATGCGCACAGATCTGTATCGGATTCGGACCAATCATGGTCGGGTGTTTCTATACCGGAATGGGGTTTTGGACGCTGCCGGGCGGCATTTTGCGTGCGGAGTCGGAATAAAATAGCCGATTTTGCGCCAAAATAGGATAGAAGTCTCGGCAGCGAAAGTTATCCACAGCACCATTTCGCCTGAATTGAGCATTGCCGGACGAATGCGGGCGTCCGCGGTTGCGCCGTCTGGGTCGGGCTGTTACCCAACCTCTCGTTCGACCGGTCGATTTCAGTCGTTACTTTATTAGGAGACCCCGCCATGGCGGCTTCAACGAACACCGGCAACGTGATTGGTTCTGGATCCGATTCCATCACGCTGAACATGGCCGAAGACCAGGCTCAGGGCACAGACGCCCAGTTCACGGTCAACGTGGATGGTCAGCAGATCGGTGGTGTTCAAACCGTAACGGCTTCGCAAGCCGACGGGCAGACCGAAGCCTTTACGTTCCTGGGCGATTTTGGTCCGGGGGCGCATAACGTTACGGTTTCTTTTGTAAACAACTTCATTTACCCAGGCCTGTCAGGGGACCGCAATCTGTATATCGACGGCGTTACCTATGACGGGCAGAGTATTTCAAACACGACGACTCCTATTTATGAAACAGCGCTGTTTCCTCCCAACTCGACCGAGGGCAACGTTTACGGGAACACAACGTTCAGCGTAAACGACACGACCGCGGTGCCGGCCGGGACCACGCCGGAGCAGACGACGACTCCGGCGCCGGTCTCGGTCGGCAGCGGACCCGATACGCTGGTGCTCAACATGGCCGAGGACCCGTACCAAGGCGATGCGCAGTTCACCGTGTCGGTCGACGGCAAGCAGATCGGAGGCACCCAGACCACGACCGCCGTTGTCGATCAGGGCCAGGCGCAGGAGTTCGACATCCACGGCGATTTCGGGTCCGGCAGCCACACGGTCTCGGTCGACTTCCTGAACGACAAGATCGGCGACTTCTATCCGGGAACGCAATGGGCGATCGATACGACCGATCGCAACCTTTACGTCATGGGTGCCAGCCTCGACGGCGGCACGCCCGCCTCGGGCGCACCGTGGGAATTGTCGAGCGACGGATCACACGATTTCACGGTCGTTTCCGGCGGCAACCAATCGGCGAACGCCGCGGCGGGCCTTTTCGCGTCGGATGGCGCGGCAGCGACCAGCAACAACCCGGCGATCCCGTCCGGCACCCTGGGCACGCAGACCAGCATGTCCTTCATCTCGTCGGACACCACCGGCAGCAGCACGGCATCGACGACCCCGACGGCCAGCACCGCGAGCTCCACGTCGGATCCGACCTCGAGTTCCTCGGGCACGTCCTCGGGCACGTCCTCGGGCAGCACCACATCGAGCGACCCCACGTCTTCGGGCAGCACGACATCAAGCGATCCCTCGAGCGTCTCCTCGGCCATGGCCAGCGCCGTGCCGTCGATCCAGGACGTCACCGGTTCGACGACGCCTTCCGCTCCGGGATGGTGGGACCAGCTGGCATCGTCCGGGCAGTCCGGCTGCAGCAGCCTCTGGTCGACCTACCAGCAGCAAGCCGGCCAGGTCGGAGGTTTTGCCCAACACAGCTAACGGTCCAGCTTCGGCGCGGGGATCCGCGCCGAAGCTTTCCCCGTCCGCTCTCACCCGCCACGCTGCCGCAGCACCGCATCGCGGATCAACGGCATGCGGTCATTGCCGAAATACATGTCGCCGCCGCCGACGAACATCGTCGGAGAGCCGAACGCGCCACGATTGATCGCCTCCTGCGTGTTGGCGCGCAGCTTGTCCTTGATCGGCTGCTGTTCGATCGCCGCCAGCAAAGCCGACGCATCGATCCCCAGACCGGCGCACAGTTCCGTCAGCACCGGCACCTGCGAGATGTCCTTGTCATCGATCCAGTACGCCTTGAACGCCGCGCGGGCGAAGGGCACCAGCTTTCCATCCGGCTCCAGAACGATGCAGGCCCGCATGGCCTTGACGCTGTTCACCGGGAATACGCTGGGCCGGTACAGGATCGGCAGTCCCAGGTGCCGAGCCCAATCCTGCTGGTCCTTTTTGGCGTATGCCTCTTTCGCGGGGACCGGCTTGTCGCGTGAGTTGTAGACGCTGGGATTGACGGCGTTGAACACGCCGCCCACGAGGAAAGGCCGCCACTCGATCGTGACCCCGATCTCCGCCTGCATCCGCAGCAGCGATTCGAAGGCGAAATAGGTCCACGGGCTGGAGCAGTCGAAGAAACATTCCACTTCGGCCATGATCGTCCTCCTTAGCGCGGCTTCACCGGGCGGGCACGCTGGTTGTACATGATCTTGGCCCGCCGCTCCTGCTCCTCGGGCGAAAGCTTCGACGTGTCCTCGGACAGGTCGGCGCCCGCCGCCATGCCCTTCTGCACGGCCGGGCGTGCCGCCAGTTCCTGCTGCCAGCGCTTGAAGTACGGGAACTCCTCGATATCCTGGCCCTGCGCGGCCCAGTTCACCGTCCACGGATAGCAGATCATGTCCGCGATCGTGTATGCGTCGCCGGCCAGATAGCGGCTGTCGTACAGCCGGTTGTTCAGAACGCCATACAAACGGTTTACCTCATCGGTGAAGCGACGCACGGCATAGGACTGGTCGCCCTGCTTATCGCCCAGGCGGCGGAAATGCCCGCATTCGCCGCTCTTGGGGCCTTGATTGGCCATCTGCCAGATCAGCCACTCGGTGACGGCGTATTTGCCGCGTACGTCCTGGGGATAGAAGCGGCCCACCTTCTCGGCCAGGTACATCATGATGGCGCCGGACTCGAACACCACGATCGGCGCCCCGCCGCCCGCGGGCGCGGTGTCGACCATCACCGGCATCCGGTGATTGGGGTTCATCTTCAGGAACTCATCCGAGAACTGGTCGCCGCGGCCGATATTGACCGGCACGATGCGATAGGGGATGGACGCTTCCTCCAGCAGGATCGTCACTTTCTTGCCGTTCGGCGTCGGCCAGTAATGCAGGTCGATCATGGCACACGGTTCCTCTCCAGGATTGGGCCGGATGCTACGCCCGATGGACCATCCCGCCAAACCGGCGCTGTTGACGGATACGAAGCCGGTTGGTCTGATGCCGCGACGCAACAGACCAGGTTCCTTCCCGTTGGCCGCCGACATCACACTCGTTCACAGCTCCGACCTTCATGTCGACGACGATCCGCATCAGGGACCATATGGGGAGGACGGGACGACCGGCCTGCGGGTCGTGCTGGAGGCCGCGCGGTCCGTCGATGCCGATTACGTCCTGCTGGTCGGCGACATTTTCGACAGCAACCGCCAGTCCCCCGCGCTGATCGCTCGCTGTGTCGAAATGCTGGCCGACGCGGGACGGAGCATCGTCGTGCTGCCGGGCAACCACGATCCCCTGACGTCGGATTCCGTCTGGAAGCGCGGCGGGCTGGACCGGCTGGACAATGTCGCCATCCTGGGCCTGACGCACGAACAGGCCATCCACTTTCCCGGCCATGACCTGGAAATGTGGGGTCACGCGCATGTCGACTATAGCGACATGGTACCGCTGCGCGATCCGCGCCCGCGCACGGCCCGCTGGCATATCACGCTGGCGCACGGACATTACGAGGATGACGGCGTCGTTCCCCTGCGTCCATCCTGGCTGATCTCCAACGCCCAGATCGACGCCACCCGCTCCGACTACCTCGCGCTCGGTCATTGGAACCGGGCGGCGGAGGTCGGGACGGGGACGACGGTGCCGGCGTTCTATTCGGGCTCGCCCGACCTTGCGCGGTCGGTCAACCTGGTGCGCCTGCGCGGCAACGGCACGGTGATCGTGGAGCGGATGGGGATCGAGTTGCCCGCGTGATGCCCACCGTCAGGGCTCGGCTCGACCGGGCCATGACGGGGAGAGGACGATAATATCGGACCCAACGTTACGATCCGGCGGACGTCAGTATTCGAACTGGTACGTCACCCCTACGCTCGCCGCGTCGGTGCCCTGGCCAGCGCCTGTCGCGGTGCTCTGGCCGGACCCGGCGGTCGCCTCCAGCTTCAGCCCCTTCGCCAGGTCCACCTGCACCGTCGCCTGCGGACCGCCGCCCGACGTGCCCTGCTTGGCGCCGACATACACCCCGCGGGCAACGTAGCGCCCCGCCTCCACCGTCGGGTTGCCGGAAGAGCCGCTGCCGACCGACAGGCGGTCCAGCCCGAGCGTGTTGCGCACGCTGTTGAGCGGATCGAAGCCGCCCGACGCACCCGACAGGCTCGCCAGCGCCGAGGCGATCTCCGCCAACTGGAACGGCGACAGCTTGGACGTGCTGGTTCCGAACAGAAGCTGTGCCAGGATCTCGTCCTGCGGCATGTCGGGCGTGCTGCTCAGGGTGATCTTGGGGTTCTTCGCGCTGCCGCTGACCGTCAGCGTCGCGGTGATCGTGGCGGTGGTCGAGGATGCAACGAACAGGATCGACGGGTCGGAGATGCCGGCACCGGTGAAGGACACCGTGCCCTTGGTGAAGTTCAGCGTCGTGCCGATGATCGACATCGTCCCGTGCCGCAGGTGCAGCCCGCCATCAGGCTGGGGGTCCGTGGCGGTCCCACGGATATGGATCGTGCCGCCCAATTCCGCGTCCAGTCCACGCCCGCGCACGAAGACCTGCTCCGGCGCCGAGAGCGTCAGGTTCAGTCCGATCGAGGACGGAGGCGCGGGCGGCGCCGGCTTCGGCGGCGGCGCGTTGGCGTCACGCACCGGCAGCACCGCGATCGACGGCGGCAGCTTGTCGGGTATCCGGATATCCGCGTGCAGCACCGTCAGCGTCCCGGCCGCCTCCAGGTTGCCTTTCACGTCGCCGCGCACGGTCAGGTCCGCGTTGATCAGCGCCGTCAGCAGGTCGCTGGCCAGTGGGCGCGCGTTGTTGGCGGTGAAATGAAGATCGACCGGCATCGCGCCGGCGAGACTGATCGTGCCGCTGCCCCCCAGCGTCCCCGGGCCCGCCTTGCCGGAGAAGCGGGACAGGCGGATCGTGTCGCCATCGGCTTCGATCAGCGCTGTCAGGTCCGACACATGGGCGCCTAGCGTGTAATCGACCACGTCGCCGTTTCGCAACGCGACTGTGCCGTTGGCCCGCGGCGCGGTTGCCGTCCCGGTCACCGTCGCGTTCACCGTCACCACGCCCCGTGCCCGGCGCCCTTCGGCGGTCAGGATCGGGTCCAGCATCGCCAGGTCCAGGCGCGCATTGGTGCGCAGGTTGAGCGGCCCGGTCGCCGACAGCGGCGCGGTGCCCGTCACCGTCACGCGGGTCTGCCCGGCGGTCAGGCGCGTGTCGACAAGGGCGGACGTGCCCTGCAGCGTCAGGTTCGCGTCAAGGTTGGCGGGTGGCAGCGCCTGTCCGGTGCCTTGCCGCATGTGCACCCGGTGCGCCGTCAGCTTGACGGTGCCTTCAGGACGGGACGACGTCCCGGTCAGCCGGACATCCGCCGCGATCGTGCCGTCGGCGGCCAAGGACGGATCGACGATCGCCCCCACGTCGGCCGGCAGGTTGCGCAGGCTCGCCGTCAGGTCCAGCGTGCTGCCCGCCTTTCCCGACACCATCAGCTCGGCCTGCCGGAAGCCCAGGCGCAGCCTGTCGATCGACACTCCGTCGGCGAAGGCGATCCGCGCAGGGGCAAGCAGGCGCAGGGTCTGGTCCTTCCAGGCGGCGTCCAGCTTCGCGAGCGCCACCGCCTGGTTTTGCGCATCCACCGTCGCGTTGGTGGCCAGGCGGACAGGGCCGCCGGCGACATCCGGGGCCTGGGCGGTGATCGCCGTCTCGATTGCGGTCAGCGGCCCTTTCGCCGTGACCTGCGCCGTGGCGCCGTGCACCGACGACGCGCTGATGCCGTCGGCCGTCATCGTGGCATCGATCACCGGGCTGTTCGCCAGGCCGGTGACGGTCCCGTCCAACGCCAGTTTCTGCAGCGCCGCGGTGCCGGGAACCGCCACATCCGACAGGCGCAGCGCGAGCCGCGCGGCCTGGGCGTCGGCGTTCAGCTTGACGTCCGCCGCCCCCGTCAGCTTGCGGCCCAACAGGGGTTCCAGGTCGGCCAGGCGCGCGAAGGTCAGATGCAGGTCCCCGGTCGGCAGCTTGGCCGACGGCGCCATCGCCGCCGTCCCGCCCCCTTGCAGCGATTTCCACGACAGGTTGCTCAGGTCGGCATGCAGCGTCCCGTCGGCGGCCCGTTCCGCCGTCAGCGCGACGGACAGCGGCGAATCGAGCAGCGTCCCGTCCGCCGTCACTTGCGCCTTGGGCGCGGACGGCAGTCCCGTGGCATCGATGTGCGCGACCACCTGACCGGAGTGATACCCTTGTGCCGTCACGTTCGTCGTGACGTCCGCATGCACCGCCAGGTCGGAAGGGCTGCCCTGGGCGTGGCCCGTGGCGTCGACCGAACCCGCGAGGTTCGGCTGGACCGCCGCCAGGTCTTTCAAGGAAGCGGACCAGTCCAGGTTGATCGCCTGCTGCGTCACGGTCCCCTTGGCGCCGAGCGCGACGGATTTCCCGGTGACCGCCAGGTTGCTCAGGGTGATGTCCTGGCCGTGCATCTTCGCCGCCAGGTCGATGGTCCCATTGTCGCCGATCAGCGCCGGCACGGGCGCCATGCCCCCGCTGATCGCCACGATGCCCTTGACCGACGCGGTCGAGGTGTCGCCGTCATGCGTCGCCGCCAGGTCCAGCGCGGCATGGCCCTGGACATCGGCGCCGCCGGCCTGCGCCAGGGGCGCCAGGTCGGGCAGGGTCAGGTGGGCCTGCACGCTCTGCGCCGTCCCCAGCTTCGCCGTGCCGACCAGGTCGATCAGCTTGTGCGCCACGTGGAACGTCGCCGGCCGGTCAGGCGTGTCGAGCGTCACCGCGGCATCCACCACGACCGGCGAGGCCGACAGCAGGTCGGGCTTCGGGCCGGGAACATGCAGGTCGTTGATCGTGGCGTGCAGCTCGACGTGGCCCTGGTTGCCTTTCACGTCGGCAGTCAGGGCGCCGATCGTCGTGCCGGGGGCGGACAGCGCGTCCAGCCGGATCGTCCCCGTGGCGTCCGGCCTGGTGAACGGTCCCTGGACATGGGCGTCGACCAGCACGCGCTGCCAGCCGATGTCCGGGGCCGGCTGCATCGCCGGCGCCTGGGCGTGCAGTGTCAGATTCGCGGCCTGGTGTACCGTGTCCACGGTACCGCTGGCATCGGCCGTCAGCGGACCGGCCGAGATGGCGACCTTCGTCCCCAGCGCGTCCATCGGTCCCTTGACGTCGGCCCGGATCGACACCGCACCCAGGTCAGGCAGCTGGCCGATCGTGGCGATCAGCCCCTTCGGCGGCTCCTGCGCCGTCACGCTGGCGGTGACGCCGGCGCTGGTCACGTCCGCGTCGGCACGATACGTCCCCGGCTGGTCCAGGCGCTTGACGTCGAGATGGACCGTGCCCTCGGTCAAGGTCCGCAGTTGGCCGGACCCGTTCAGCGCCAGCTCCGCCCGCGTGCCGACGACCGGGGCTTCGATCGTCGCCTTGTCGACCTCCAGCTTCGCGAGGTCGATCCGGACCGGCAGGGAAAACGACCCGCTGCTGGATGTCGTCTTGCTTTCCGAGACCGGGAGCCGGCTGACCGTGATCGTCTTTGCCGCCAATTGGTCTACCGAAACGACGCTATTCAGCAGTTTCAAAGGAGACCAATCCAGCGCCAGGCCGGTCACGGAGACATAGACGCCCTTGGCATCGGCCACGTCGATCCGGCCGATCCGCAAGGCGTCGGGGAAGCGGCCCGCCAGCCCCTCGATCCGCACCATGCCGCCGGTCAGGCTGGCGGTTTCACGCTCGATCAGGTGCCGGCCGTAGTCGATGTTCGCCAGGCCAAGCGCGGCGGCGACCGCGAGGACGGGCAGGCCGAGGAGGACCAGTACGACGATGCCGATCCATTTGGCCGCCCGGCGCATCAGAACGCCTCTCCGATGCCGATATACAGTTCGAACGAATCGCCGCCCGGTTCCTTGTTCAGCGGCACGGCGACATCGAGGCGGATGGGTCCGATCGACGTGTAGTATCGTGCGCCGACGCCGGCACCGGCATGCCACTGGCTGGAGAATGGCGACCCTGACGCGCTTACCTGGCCCACGTCCAAAAATCCCACGACGCCGAAGCTCTCCAGGAAACGCTGCCGGAACTCGACCGTTCCGGTCGAGATCGCGGTGCCGCCCGTCGGATTGCCGTCCGGGAATTGCGGCCCCAAGGTCTGGTAGCGATAGCCGCGTACGGTGCCGCTGCCGCCGGCATAGAAGCGCTGGTCCGGCGGCAGGCTGAACACGCCCGCGCCCAGGACCTTGCCCACCAGCCCGCGCAGCGCCAGCACGCTGCGCCCGTTGCCGGACAGGTCGAGATAGGTCGAGCCGGTGAGCTGGGTGATGAAGAACGTGGCGTCCGGCTGCCCCAGCGACTGCATCGGCGTCACGGACAGGGCCGCTCGGATTCCCCGCGTCGGCTCCAGCAGGCTGTTGGTGTCGTCGAAGCGCAGCGTCGCGGGCAGGCCGACGAGGTTATAGGTCCGCCTCACGTCTTCCTGGAGGATCGACTCCTGCTCGCCCAGGATGCCCAGGCTGGCGGTCCAGTGCTCGCTCAGCTTGCGGTTCAGCGCCAGCTTCTCGATCAGCGCCGTCTGGTCATAGGCCTGCAGGCTTTGCTTCACCGCGGTCAGGTCCACTTCCAGCGTCTGGTCGCGCGCCAGGAAATCGGGTTTCAGGAACTGCGCGCCGAACTGGTAGCCTGGCTTGGTGACCGCATTGCCGCCTAGCTGGTTCATCGCCGTCAGGTTCAACTGCTCGCCGTTGCCGAACAGGTTGCGGTCGTGCCATCCGGCGGACAACCCGATGCCGAGGTCGGTCGAATAGGACACCCCGAAATCCACCGCATGCAGCGGCCGTTCCGTGAAGTCGAACGTCACGGGGATCTGCCCTTGCGGGTCCAGATGGTCGGGCGTTTCCACCCGGACCACCGAAAACACGCCCAGCGAGGACAGGTCGGCACGGGCCTTCTCGATCGTGTCCGGGTTGTACCGCTCGCCCTGGTGCAGCAGCAGGCGCTTGCGGACAAAGGACTCATGCATGTCCTTCAATCCGGTCAACGTGATCGGTCCGATATCCGCCTGCGGTCCCGCATCGGGATGGAAGGTGACGTCCAACTGGTTGCGGTCCGGGTGCAGGATGGCGATCGGCGTCGGCACCTTGGCCAGCGGATAGCCGTCCCGCTTCAACGCATCCAGAAGCCGCCCCTGCGCCATCAAGACCGGCGCCGCCTCCGCGGGGTCGCCGGTCTTGATCTGCAGGTGCCCCGGCACGTCGGGCGGCACGGTCCCTTCGATCGACACTTTCCCCAGGATGAATTGCGGCCCCAGATCGAAGGACACCACCACCGGCACCGGGGGATTCGCCGGCGCGTCCTCGATCAGCGTCGGCAGGGTCGGGTCGTCCACCGGGTGGTTGTCGATCATCACCCGGATCGTCGCCTTGTAGTAACCATAGCTTTGCAGCGCCGTGGTGAAGCGCTGTTCGTCCTGCAGCGCGCGCTGCACCAGCGCGAAGCCGGCGACCGGCGCCGATTCCCGCAGCGAGATCAGGGTGGAGCTGCCGGTCAGCGCCGAATCCAATGCGCTGTTCCCGGTGGGCTTCACCGTCACTGTATACGGCTGCGGATCGGCTGCCCGTCCTTGTTTCGCCGGAATGACACCACCCAGAAGCATAACCGCGAACGCGATCAGGCGAATGTTGTCAGGACGGAAAGGCAGTTCAGCGTAGCGCATCGATTCTCTAGGTTTTGTCCCAACAACCGTCTCTCAACGGTCACGGTTGCGCCACTGTTCCGCGGCAGTGTTTGGATGTATCCGATAACGTCATGCTGGACACATCGAAGGCCGAACGAGCGAAGCGTGGGGGCCGTCTTGGACGCCGGCCGGCCCTGCTGCCCGATCCGGACCATCATCCAGGATTCCTTCTCCAACTGCCACAGGGCCGTGAAGGCTGGCTCGTGGCGCGCCGTGTCCGCGTCGCGCGCCGCGCATTGGCGGTTTTGGCCTGGACTTTGCCCTCGCTCCTGATCCAGGCCGTCTGCCTGCTGTTGCCCGGTCAGGCAAAAGTGACCTTCGCGCGCACTTATTGGGCCGTATTCGCGCGGCTGATCGGCATCGAGGTGCGGGTCATCGGCAAGCGTGCCGCCCCCAAGGATGGCCGACCGGTCATTTACGTGTCGAATCACTCCTCCTGGGTCGACATCCCGGTCACGGGCGGCGTGCTGGACGGATGTTTCGTTTCCAAGGCGGATGTCGCGCGCTGGCCCCTCGTCGGTGTGATCGCCAGGCTCGGCCGCACCGTGTTCGTCTCCCGCAGCCGGGTCGCCACGGGGCGGGAACGCGACGATATGCTGGCGCGCCTGCACGGCGGCGACAAGCTGATCCTGTTCCCGGAGGGCACCAGTTCGGACGGGTCGCGCGTGCTGCCGTTCCGGACCTCGTTCTTCGCGCTGGCAGAACCGCGCGGGCATGCCGATCCGTCGACGCTGCCGATCATCCAGCCGGTCTCGGTCGTCTATGACCGCCTGGGCGGCCTGCCGGCCGGCCGCGCGAGCCGGCCGGTCTTCGCCTGGTACGGGAACATGGACATCGCGTCGCATTTCTGGCGGCTGACGCAGCATATCGGGCTGCGGGCGACGGTGCTGCTGCACGCGCCGGTCGATCCTGCGCTGTTCCCGGACCGGAAAGCGCTGTCGCACGCAGTGTGGAAGATCGTCGCCGACGGCGCCTCCACCCTGCGCCAGAACCGGCCGGCCCAGCCGTTGGACGCCGCCGCCAACCCCGGCCCCGACCTGGCATCCTCGGGACCCGTGTTCGCCTGACCGGATTGGACCGGCACTTCAGGGCAATTGGAGCGAGGTTGGCCGGACCAATTGGCTCTGTATCCCGCCGCCCGAATTGGTCATCCTGCGGTCACATAGCACCCCAGGACAGCATGCCATGAACGACACGGTGGACCCCGCCTATCCCGTCACCAAGCGCAACAAGGTCGTCCGCCGCTACCAGCGCGGCTTCTATGACAAGAAGACGGTCCATGAGATCCTGGACGCGGCCATGGTGGCCCATATCGCCTATGTCATGGACGGGCAGCCCTTCTGCACCCCGACCGGCTTCTGGCGCGAAGGCGAGCATCTGTACTGGCACGGCTCTTCCGCCAGCCGGATGATCCGCTTCCAGTCGCCCGGCGTGCCGGTCTGCGTGACGGTGACGCATCTGGACGCGATCGTGCTGGCCCGCAGCGGCTTCCACCACTCGGTCAACTACCGCTCCGTCATGGCCTATGGCACGGCCCGCCTGGTCGAAGGCGAGGCGGAGAAGCTGCGCGCCATGGACGGCTTCGTCGACCGGTTCTTCCCCGGTCGCTCCGCCCTGCTGCGCCCGCCCTCGGCACAGGAGATCAAGGCGACAAGCTTCGTGGTGATGGAGATCGAGCAGGCTTCGGCGAAAATCCGCGACACCCATGTCGGGGACGAGGAGGAAGACTACGCCCTGCCGATCTGGGCTGCCCGCTACCCCGTCCGCCAGGTCGTGGGCGAGATGGAGGAATGCCCCCGCCAGCACCCGGACGCGACGATGCCGGAGGGCATGCGCGGCTACCGAACCGGCCGGACGCTGGATGACGTGCTGCTGGAAGCGGCCCGCCAATACGAGGATTGAGGACTAAGCGGGCCGCACCAGCCGATGCTGCTTGCGCCCCGCCGACAGCTTGATCGCCCCGTCCCGCAGCAGGGGCGCGGCGATCATCATCGCCTCGTCGGCCACCGCCTGGTCGTTCACCCGTGCCCCGCCGCCGCGGATCAGCCGGCGGGCCTCGCCGTTGGAAGCGGCAAGCCCGGCCAGCGCGAACAGCCGGAACGCCGGGATTCCGGCGTCCAGTTCGGCGGCGGGGACGGTGACGCTGGGCAGCGTGTCGGCCGCCTCCCCTTCTTCGAACGCGCGGCGAGCCGTGTCGGCGGCCCGTTCGGCGGCATCGCGGCCGTGCGCCAGGCTGGTGGCCTCGGTGGCCAGGATTTTCTTCGCTTCGTTGATCTCGGCACCCGCCAGCGCCTCCAGCCGGACGATCTCGGGCAGCGGAAGGTCGGTGAACAGACGCAGGAAGCGGCCGACATCGGCGTCTTCCGTGTTGCGCCAGAACTGCCAGTAGTCATAGGCCGACAGCCGGTCGGCGGTCAGCCAGATCGCCCCCTGGGCCGTCTTGCCCATCTTGGCGCCGGACGCGGTGGTGATCAGCGGGGTCGTCAGCCCGAACACGGCGCGCGCGTCGGTGCGCCGCGTCAGTTCGATCCCGGCGATGATGTTGCCCCACTGGTCCGACCCGCCGATCTGCAGCGTGACGCCGTACCGCCGGCCGAGTTCCCGGAAGTCGTAGCTCTGCAGGATCATGTAGTTGAATTCGAGGAAGGTCAGCGGCTGTTCCCGCTCCAGCCGCAGGCGGACGGAATCGAAGGTCAGCATGCGGTTGATGGTGAAATGCGGCCCGATTTCCCGCAGCAGCGGGATGTATCCCAGCGTGTCGAGCCAGTCGGCGTTGTTGGCGAGGATCGCATCCGACGGGCCGTCGCCGAAGCGGATGAACGGCGTGAAGCAGCGGCGGATGCCGGCCATGTTGGCGGCGATCGTTTCATCCGTCAGCAGTTGGCGGGATTCGTCCTTGCCGGACGGATCGCCGATCCGCGTGGTTCCCCCGCCCAGCAGCACCAGCGGCTTGTGCCCGTGCTTCTGCAGCAGCCGCAGGATCATGATCTGCACGAGGCTGCCGACATGCAGGCTGTCGGCGGTGCAGTCGAACCCGATATAGGCCGTCGCCGGTGCGGTCCGCATCGACTGCGCCAGCGCCTCGGTATCCGTGCACTGGAAGATGAAGCCCCGTTCGGTGGCTTCGCGGAGGAAGTCAGACGTCGTCATGAACACAGCCTGTCATTGGCAATGCCCGCCAAGCGGCGCGGGCAGTCGCGGAATGACGGCTTTTAGACTGGCTTCAAGCCGACTGGAAACCCTCGTCGTGGTGCCGGTCGGCCAGGCCGTTTCGTGCCCCGGGGGAGGAGATCGCCCGGTCCGGCCGGGCGATGACGGGGTGGGGCCGGGAGTTGGACCCGGCCGCTGCCCGCGATCGTCAGTGGGTCGATTGCTGCCGGCGCAGGAAGGCCGGGATTTCCAGGGCTTCCTCGGCTGCCGAAGTCTGCCGCACCGCCACCCGCAGGTCCGACTGGTTGGCCGCCGGCTCCTGCCGGACCGGCTGGGCTTGCGGGTCCGCCGGCATCGGCGCGGCGACGCCGGACGGCCGGCGGCGGAACGCCCCGGTCATCTGCGTGAACAGGCTGGGCCGCGGCTCCGGCGCGTATCCGGGCTGCGCGGGGGCACGCGGCGGTTCGGCGAACAGACCGGGACGCGAGGCCTGGGCCGGATGGACTGCCTGGACCGGCGCCAGGGCGGGGGTTCCGGTGTGAACCGCAGTGGGTCCGCCTGCGGGGGCCTGGGGTTGACGCCCCGGCCCGCGCGGCGGCGCGGTCATCGGTTGCGCCTCGAGATGTTCGGCCCCGGCCATCGGTTCGACCGCCGATTCCGCCTGCATCGCATGCGGTGCGGCCTGCGAAGGCGCCGAGACTTGGCGGAACGCCGAGATCACCGCGCTGGGCTGTTGCTGGGCCGGCGCGACCACGGCGGCCGGCGCCGGGCCGCCGCGCATCACGATCGGCTGCGGCGCCGGCGCCGCTCCGCCGCCACCGCCCATGGCGACCAGCTTCGGACGCGCCTGCTCGACGAGCTTCTGCGAATCGATACCGGTCGCAACGACAGACACGCGGATGCGGCCGGACAAGGTTTCATCGACGGCGGAGCCGAAGATGACGTTCGCTTCCTCGTCCACTTCCTGGCGGATGCGGTTCGCCGCCTCATCGACCTCGAACAGCGTCAGGTCGTCGCCGCCGGTGATGTTGATCAGCAGGCCGCGCGCGCCGGACATCGACGTGTCTTCCAGCAGCGGGTTGTTGATCGCGGCCTCCGCGGCGCGGATGGCGCGGTTCTCACCCTCGGCCTCGCCGGTGCCCATCATCGCCTTGCCCATCTCCGCCATTACCGTGCGGATGTCGGCGAAGTCGAGGTTCACCAGCCCATGCACCATCATCAGGTCGGTGACGCCGCGCACGCCCATGTACAGCACCTGGTCGGCCATCTTGAACGCATCGCGCCAGGTGGTGCGTTCGTTCGCCATCCGGAACAGGTTCTGGTTCGGGATCACGATCAGCGTATCGACGTATTGCTGGAGCTCCTCGATCCCCTGGTCGGCTGCGCGGCCGCGGCGCGCGCCCTCGAAGCCGAATGGTTTCGTCACGACTCCAACCGTCAGGATGTTACGCTCCTTCGCCATCCGGGCGATGACCGGCGCCGCGCCCGTTCCGGTGCCGCCGCCCATGCCCGCGGTGATGAACACCATGTGGGAGCCGTCCAGGTGCCGATACAATTCGTCCGACGCTTCCTCGGCCGCCGCCTTGCCGATCTCGGGCTTCGCGCCCGCGCCCAGGCCCTGCGTGATATGCGGACCAAGCTGGATGCGCCGATCCGCCCGGCTGTGCATCAACTGCTGCGCATCGGTATTGGCGACAACGAAATCAACGCCCTGCAGATTGGCCGCGATCATGTTGTCGACTGCGTTCGTGCCACCGCCGCCAACGCCGATCACGGTGATGCGGGGCGAGAAGTCGGTGTGGTTCATCTGTGGGATGGTCAGGTTCAGGGTCATTTTGCTCTCTCCCCCCGATTTACGGGCCGCCTATCTGATGGAGTGATACGATAAAGTTCTCGATTCGCGCCGGGGTCAGACACGTTCCTTCAAAAAATTGACCAGTCGCCGGAACAGCCCCGACGGCAGCTCTTCTTCCAAGTCCATGTCGTGAAACCCGCGGCCATCGCCGGCGGCCCAGGCCAGCAGGCCGGCCGCCACCGAAAACGCCGGCCCCTGTGCGAGTTCCGGCAAGCCGCGCAACGCCATCGGGCGCCCGATCCGCACCTGACGGCTGAGCATCCGAGCGGCAAGTTCGCGCACGCCGGGCAGGAGGCTGGCACCGCCTGTCAGCACCACGCGATTTCCCGCCGCTCTCCCCAGGCCGGCGGTATCGAGACGATCCTTGATGCATTCGAATGTCTCCTCGATACGAGGACGGATTATGTTCACCACCATGCTGCGCGGCACTTTCGCCAGGTGGTGGTCTTCTTCGCCGACCAGCGGGACGGGCAGCAATTCCCGATCGTCGTCAGGGCTGGCCTCGACATTTCCGAACAGGGTCTTCAGCCGTTCCGCATGCGCCAGGGTCGTGGACAGGCCGATCGCGAGGTCCTTGGTGACGTGCAGCCCGCCCAGCGGCAGATGCGCGGTGTGCAGCATCTGCTTCTCGGCATAGACCGCCATGCTGGTCGTGCCGCCGCCCATGTCGATGACGGTGGCGCCAAGCTCGCGTTCTTCCGGCACCAGGCTCGACAAACCGGCGGCGAGCGGCGCCGAGACGATGTCCTCGATCTCGAGGTCGCAGCGCATGACGCAGGCTTCGAGGCTGCGCAGCGACGTCGCGGTGGTGTCGATGATATGCAGCCGCGCGTTCAGGTTCGAGCAGAACAGCCCGCGCGGATCGACCACCTGGTCCGTGGCGTCGACGGCGAAATTCAAAGGCAGGACGTGGATCGGTTCGCGTCCGTCGACAGCCGCCCGCCGCCGTCCCTCATGCACCACCACCCGAACGTCATTCTCGTTCACCGCTCGGCCGCCCACCTGCCATTGCAGATTGAACAACCGGGATTCTGGATGGCCGCAGCTCAGGTTCACCGTGATGGAGCGCAAGCGTATATCGGCCATGTCCTCGGCCTGGCCCACGCAGGTGCGGATCGCTTTCTCTGCCGCTTCCAGGTCGGTGATGTCGCCGCCGTTGGTGCCCCGGCCCTTCTGCCAGCCGAAGCCAAGGACCCGCAGCGAGCCGTCGGTTTCGACGCGCCCGATGATGCAGGCGACCTTGGTCGTGCCGATGTCCAGCACGCCGAACGGGCCGGCCCGGTGATGGCGGATCGGCTCCGGTTCCGGCGGCACGGTCTCGGTGGGCGGCAGGATGCGTCGTGGGTTATCGGCCATGCGCGTTGTCCTGAGCCGGGGGTTGGGTCATTGCGGCCCCAGTATGGATGGACCGGGACATCATGTCGGTTTCTTCGCAGTCGAGGCCTGCGAGCCTTTCGCGCCGGGCTGGTTCGGCGCGTCGGCGGTCGCATCTTCCCTGGGTCGTATCACCAGTCGGTCCGGCAGCCGCAGGTCGATCGCCGCCAGCGGCCGTTCCAGAAGCTGGTGGGTCTGGTCCAGTTGGACCAGCCGGTCGATCGCCGCGACCTCGTGCCCTTCGGGCAGCAGCACGTCCATTCCGTTACGCATACGCAAGTTCCACCGCCGCTGGCCGACCCGCACGGCAGCCACGACTTTCTCGGCCAGTGCCGGCCGGTCGGTCAGCGCGTCCAGCAGGGTCGCGGCGGCTTCCGGCGCACCCACGCCGACGATCAGCGGCAGGTTCTTGAACTGGGAGACGTCCTGGTTGACCACCTGCCCCTGCCGGTCCACCAGTTGGAACTTCCCGTGGTTCTGCCAGATCGCGAACGGCCGCCGCTCCTGCAGATAGACCACGACCGTGCCTGGAAGGCGTCGCTCCACCGTCGCATGCTCGACCCACGACAATGTTTCGATCCGTGCACGAGCCTGCTCGACCGAGAAGCCAAGGATCGGATCGCCCTTGGAGACGCCGATCGCCGCGCGCAGCAAAGGTTCGGGCGTATTGGCGCGTCCTTCGATCACCACGTCCCGCACGCGCAGGCCCGCCTCGGCGGTCACGGTGGCCAGACGCTCCCGCAGGATCAGCAAGGCCCGGTTCGCCGCCCCGCCGGGTTCGGTGGACTTCACCGCCACGAGGCCGAACAGCACGACGAAGCCGACGCCTGCGACCCAAAGACCGGGCCGCAGCAGTCGCCGTTGCCGGCGCAGCATCAGACGCCACGGCGCGGGCCGGTCGATCAGGGAGTTCCGCGGGGCGCGCTTCACACGCGACATGCGGCATTCTCCACCATCCAGGCACAAAGCTCCGGAAACGACACGCCGCAATGCGCCGCCTGCTCCGGCAGCAGCGAGGTCGGCGTCAGCCCCGGCTGGGTATTGATTTCAAGCAGAACGAGACGGCCCGGCTCGCCTGCCGTGTCGTCATAGCGGAAATCGCAGCGGGACGCGCCCCGGCAGCCCAGCGCGCGATGCGCCGACACCGCGACCTCCATCGCCTGGGCATAGATGTCGGGATGCACCGCCGCCGGAATGATATGGCGCGATCCGCCATCGGCGTATTTCGATTCGTAGTCGTAAAACGAGCCGGCCACCGCGCGGATTTCCGTCACCGCCAAAGCGCGGTCGCCCATCACGCCCACCGTCAGTTCGCGGCCGGGGATGTACTCCTCCACCAGCGCCGTCGGGCCGAACGACCAGGTTTGCGCGATCTCCGCTCGGCGGTTGTCGCCGGTGCGCACGAACTGCACGCCGACCGACGACCCTTCGCCCACCGGCTTGACGACATAGGGCAGCGGCAGCGGGTCCCCGGCCTCCAGTTCCGAGAGGCTCACGGCCCGCCCCTTCGCGATCGGCAGGCCGGCGGAGGCGAACATCGCCTTGGCGGCCTGCTTGTTCATCGCCATCGCCGAGGCCCGCACGCCGGAATGGGTGTACGGGATGCCCATCCAGTCGAGTACGCCCTGGATCGCACCGTCTTCGCCGAAGCGCCCGTGCAGCGCGTTGAAGACGGCATCCGGCGCGGGCGTCAGGGCGGCGAGGACGGCCGACAGGTCATGCCCGACATCGATGGAATCGACGTCGAAACCAGCCTGGCGCAGCGCGGCGATGACTTGCACGCCGGTCGACAGGCTGACTTCGCGTTCGGCGGACATGCCGCCATACAGGACGACGACGCGGCTCATGATACCACCTCCGGCTTTGCCCCGGGCAGGCCGATGCGCTTGATCTCCCATTCCAGCCGCACGCCAGTCGCGGCGAGCACGCGGCGGCGCACTTCCTCGCCCAGGCCCTCGATATCGGCGGCCGTCGCGGTTCCGGTATTGATCAGGAAATTGCAGTGCTTTTCCGAAACCTGCGCGCCGCCGCGCGTCAGGCCGCGGCAGCCGGCGGCGTCGATCAGTTCCCAGGCCTTCATGCCGTCGGGATTGCGGAACGTGGACCCGCCGGTGCGCGCCCGCACCGGCTGCGACGCCTCGCGCGCCTGGCGGATGTCGGCCATTCGTTGCGCGATCAGTCCGGGATCGCCCGGCTGGGCGCGCAGGTGCGCGCGGGTCACGACCGCGCCCGGCGGCAGGGCGGAATGGCGATAGGCGAAACGAAGTTCCGCAGCCGACAAGCGGCGCCGCTCGCCGGAATGGGTGACGACCTCGGCCCAGTCGAGCACGCCGGCGACATCGCCGCCATAGGCGCCGGCGTTCATCGCCACCGCGCCGCCGATCGAGCCGGGAATACCCGACAAGAACTCCAACCCCGTCAGTCCCGCCGCGGCGGCATGTTCCGAAACCGTCACATCCAGCGCGGCGGCGCCGGCGGTCACGCCGCCGGCTTCGACCTTGATCGCGGAAAAGCCCCGCGCCAGCCGGATCGTCACGCCCGGCAGGCCGCCGTCGCGGATGATCAGGTTGGAACAGGCGCCGATGACATGCACCGGAACGTCGTGCGGCAACGCGGCCAGGAAGCTAGACAAGTCCTCGGCATCGGCCGGACGTGCCAGCACCTCGGCCGGCCCGCCGCAGCGGAACCAGGTGAACGGCGCCAGCTTTGCGTCGGCCTGCAGGCGCCCCCGCAACGGCGGCAGCGTCTCGACGAAGGACGGGGTCACGGGCGCCGCCATCATGACCGCACCCCGCGCCGTCCGCCCTGCAGCGCCGCCAGTTCGCCGGGCAGCGCCGCCGCCCATTGCGTGATCGACCCGGCGCCCAGGCAGACGACGAAGTCGCCGTTGCGGGCGATGGCGTTCACCATCTCCGCCAGGTGTCCGGGCGTCGGCAGCGCCACGACGCTGCGATGGCCGCGCGCGCGCAGGCCTTCGACCAGCGCATCGCGGTTGACGCCCTGGATCGGCTGCTCGCCGGCCGGATAGACGTCGGCGACGATGACGGTGCCGGCGTCGTTCATGCAGGTGCAGAACTCGTTGAACAGCGATTGCAGTCGGGTGAAACGATGCGGCTGCACGACGGCGACGACATCGCGCGCGCCGGCCTGCCGAGCGGCCTTCAGCACCGCGGCGATCTCGACGGGATGGTGGCCGTAATCGTCGATGACGGTGATGCCGCCCGCTTCCCCGGTCTTGGTGAAGCGGCGCTTGACGCCCTTGAAGCCCAGGAACGCGTCGCGGATCGTGGTGTCGTCGACCTCCATCTCGTTGGCGACGGCGATCGCCGCCAGCGCGTTCTGCACGTTGTGCGCGCCCAGCATCGGCAGCCGGAACGGTCCCATGGACCTCGAGCGGTTGCGTGCCCGATCGGTGATCGTGACATGGAAGGTCGACCCGTTCTTGTCCGGCACGACGCGTTCCGCGCGCACATCGGCTTGCGGCGAAAACCCATAGGTGACGATGCGATGATCCGACAGGCGGGGGATCATCTGCTGCACCTCGGGATGGTCGATGCACAGCACCGCGAAGCCATAGAACGGAATGTTGGCAACGAACTGATCATAGCCCGCCAGCATCGCCTCGGGACTGCCCCAGTGGTCCAGGTGCTCCGGGTCCATGTTGGTGACCACCGCGATCACCGCCGGCAGGCGCAGGAAGGAGCCGTCGGACTCGTCCGCCTCCACCACCATCCAGTCGCCGCTGCCCATACGGGTGTTGGTGCCATAGGCGTTGATGATGCCGCCGTTGATCACGGTGGGATCCAGGCCGGCGCCTTCCAGCACGCAGGCGACCAGGCTGGTGGTCGTGGTCTTGCCATGCGTCCCGCCGACCGCCACCGCCCATTTCAGCCGCATCAGCTCCGCCAGCATCTCCGCCCGCCGCACCACCGGGATCAGGCGCGCGCGCGCGGCGGCGACCTCGGGGTTGTCGCGCTTGATTGCGGTTGAAACGACCACCACCTGCGCGTCGCCCAGGTTGGCGGCATCGTGGCCGACGGTGACCGGGATGCCGGATTCCCGCAGGCGAACGACATTGGCGGATTCCGAGATATCGCTGCCCTGGACGGTATAGCCCAGCATGTGCAGCACCTCGGCGATGCCGGACATGCCGATGCCGCCGATGCCGACGAAATGGATCGTGCCGATGCTCAGAGGCAGCGCCCTCATGCCCGCGCCTCCAAGGCGTTGCGATTCATCAACGTCTCCACCAGGTCGGCCAGACGCGCGGCGGCGTCGGGACGGGCCTCCGTGCGCGCGGCCCGCGCCATGGCGGACAACCCGGCCGGAGAGGACAGAAGGTCGGTCAGCGCCTCCGCCAGCGCCCCCGCGGTGAAGGCCGGCTGCGCCATCACCCGCACCGCTCCGGCCGCCGCCAGCGCGCGGGCATTGGCGGATTGGTGGTCGTCGATCGCACCCGGCAGCGGCACCAGGATCGCCGGGCGGCCGGCGACCGCGAGTTCCGAAACGGTGGAGGCGCCGGCGCGCGCGATCACCAGGTGCGCCGCGGCCAACCGGTCGGCGACATCGGGGAAGAACGGCGACAGCTCCGCCTCGATCCCTACCCCGGCATAGGCCGAACGGACCCGCTCCAGGTCTTCGGCGCGGCATTGCTGGGTCAGGACCAGGCGGGCGCGGATGGCGTCGGGCAGCGCCGTCAGCGCCGGCGGCACGATGTCGCTGAACACCCGCGCGCCGAGCGATCCGCCCAGGACGGCCAGGCGGACGCGGTCGGTGGGTTCGGCATAGGGCAGCGCGGCGAGGGCGGCGATCGCGGGCCGCACCGGGTTGCCGACGACCTCGGATGCCTGGGTGGCCGGAACCCGCTCCGTTCCCGCGAAGCTCAGCGCCAGCCGGTCCACCCGCTTCGCCAGGAACCGGTTCGCCCGCCCCAGCACGGCGTTCTGCTCGTGCAGCACCAGCGCCGGCCGCCGCGCCAGCAGCCCCGCGCCCAGGATCGGACCGACGCACGGATACCCGCCGAAGCCGACAACGGCACCGACGGTCTGCCGCGCCATGATCCGCCGCGCTTGGACGATGCCGGCGGCCAGTCCAACCACGGCCTTGGCGCCACGCCAGGCGCCACGCCCGGCGATGCCGGCACCCGGCAGCACATGCTGCTCCTGGCCGGCGAAAACCTGGCTCTTCATCGCGCCGGACCGGGCATCGGTCATCAGCATGATCCGGTGCCCGCGGGACAGCAGTTCGGCGGCCAGCGCTTCGGCGGGAAAGAAATGTCCCCCCGTGCCGCCGGCGGCAATGACGATGGTCTGCACGGCAGGGCCTCTCATCGCGGCCCCCTCATCGCGGTTCGTCCCGACCGCGCTTGCGGGTCAGCGCCAGCAGCATGCCCATGCCCAGGGCGACCGCCAGGGCCGAGGACCCGCCATAGGAAATGAACGGCAGCGTCATCCCCTTGGTCGGGATCAGCTTCAGGGTGGAAGCCATGTTGACGAAAGCCTGCAAGCCGAACCCGGCGACCAGGCCGGTGCAGGACAGCATGATGAACGGGTCGTGCTCCTTCAGCAGCTTCAGCAGGTTGCGCACCACGATGAAGGCGAAGATGCCGATGATGACGCAGCACAGCAGCATGCCGAACTCCTCGCCCGCGACGGCGAAGACGAAGTCGGCGTGCGCGTCGGGCAGGATGTCCTTGACCCGTCCCTCGCCCGGCCCCCGGCCCCACAGGCCGCCATTGCCGAACGCCTCCAACGCGGTGTTCACCTGGTAGTTGTCGCCGGTGCCGTCCCAGAAGCGGGTGACGCGGGAGCGGACATGCGCAAAGAACATATAGGCCGCGACGGCGCCGCCGCCGAACATGCCCAGCGCCACCCCGACCAGGGCGAGCGGCAGGCCGGCAATGTAGAGCTGGGTGAGGAACACCATCGTCACCACAGCCAGCATCCCGATATCCGGCTGGGACTTCAGCAGCAGCAGGATCAGGACGAAGATGCCGCAGGCCAGGATCATGCCGGGGAAGCGCGGCGACCTCTTGCCCTCGGCCAGCAGCCAGCCGGCGACCACGGCAAAGCACGGCTTGAGGAACTCGCTGGGCTGCACGCTCATGCCGGGCAAGGAGATCCAGCGCCGGGCGCCTTTGATCTCCACGCCGACGAACATGGTGGCGGCGGTCAGCGCCAGCGCGACCAGGCAGCCGATGATCGCCAGCCGGCGGATGTCACGCGGCGACAGCAGCGACACGGCGAACACGACGCCGGCGGCGACCGCCAGGAACGCCACCTGCTTGAAGATGAACATGTCGCGGGAGGTGCCGATCCGCTCCGCCACCGCCGGACTGGCCGCCAGCATCATGATGTAGCCGAAGCCGATCAGGATGAAGATCGCGCCCATCGTCCACCGGTCGACGCTCCACCACCAGCGGCCCAGCAGGGAGTTGTCGCGCTGTGCCTCGGCATGGGCGGCCACCGGCTCATGCGCGGCCGGACGTTCCTCCGCCGGGCGCCCGGCGGAGCGAGAGGAGCGGTTGACCCTGGGGCCGGCGCCGAAGGGGCGTGCCTGGAAGGAGCTGGACATCAGGCGCCTCCTGCGAGCGAGCGGGCGATCTCGGCGAACCGGTCGCCCCGCTGGTCATAGCCGGTGAACTGGTCCCAGCTCGCGCAGGCCGGCGACAGCAGGACGATCGGAGCGTCGGCGTCCTTGGCCGCGGCGAAGGCGGCGGGGACGGCGGCATCCAGGGTGCCGACCATGTCGAAGGGCACGCCTTCGCGGGTCAGCGTCGCGGCGAATTGCGGGGCGTCGCGGCCGATCAGGATGGCGCGGGCGATGCGAGGGAACAGCGGAACCAGGGGTTCGATCCCGCCTTCCTTGGCCATGCCGCCGGCGATCCAGATCAACCGGTCGTAGCAGACCAAAGCGCGTTCGGCGGCGTCGGCGTTGGTTGCCTTGCTGTCGTTGACGAAGGTGATCCCGTCGACGGTGACGATCCGCTGCTGGCGATGCGGCAGGCCGGGGAAGCTGCGCAGCCCGGCGGCGATGGCGTCGTCGGACACGCCGAAGAACCGCGCCATGACGGTCGCAGCGGCGGCGTTCTGGGCGTTATGGGCACCCGGCAGCGCCGGTCCCTGCGCCAGCGGACGATCCTGGCCGGACACCCGCGCCACGCGTGCCGGCCGCGTGTCCAGCCAGTCCGCCATGGCCTGCGAGCCGGCATCGTCCACCCCGATCACCGCGAGGTCGCCCGCGGTCTGCCGCGCGAAAATCGCACGCTTGGCGGACGCGTATCCGGCCATGTCGCCATGGCGATCCAGATGGTCGGCGCTGAGGTTGAGCATCGCCGCGGCATCAAATCGCAGGGTGTCGATTCGCTCCAACATGTAGGAGGACATTTCCAGGACGTACACAGCATCCTGTGGCAGCAGTGGCAGGGATAGCGCGGCTGGTCCCAGGTTCGCACCGGCCGCGGCGGTCACGCCGGCCTCGACCAGGATATGCGCCAGCAGGGCGGTGGTGGTGGACTTGCCGTTCGTCCCGGTGATCCCCGCGAACCGCGCCTTCGACCCCGCGCCGCGCACCGCCCGATACAGCAACTCGGTGTCCGACAGGATCGGGACGCCGGCCTCGCGCGCCCGCACGGCGGCCGGATGGGGGTTCGGCAGGCGATGCGGGATGCCGGGCGACAGCACCAGGGCATCGAACCGGAAGCCCGGGTCGGCCGTGGGATCGCGCAGCGTGATGCTGTCCTCTCCTCCGCCATGGCCCGGCTTGGCCGGGCCATCTCCCTGACCGGTGGCGCCGAGACCCTTCGCGCCGGGCCATGACGGAGGGGCGGATGGAAAAGATGGCGTCGACGCGGCCCGGGCCTTTTCGTTGTCGTCCCACGCCACGACCTCGGCCCCCATGGCCGCCAGCGCGTGCGCGGCGGGCAGGCCGTTCTTGCCCAGTCCCAACACGGCGAAGCGCCTTCCGCGGAACAGGTCGGGAGGAAAAGTGCTCATCGGATCTTCAACGTCGCCAGGCCGATAAGCGCCAGGATCATCGAGATGATCCAGAACCGGATGACGATGGTCGGCTCCGCCCAGCCCTTCTTCTCGAAGTGGTGGTGCAGCGGCGCCATCAGGAAGACGCGCTTGCCGGTGCGCTTGAACCAGAACACCTGGATCATCACCGATAGCGTCTCGACCACGAAGAGGCCGCCGACGATCATCAGCACGATCTCATGCTTGGTCACGATGGCGACCGCACCCAGCGCACCGCCCAGGCCCAGCGCGCCGATATCGCCCATGAACACCTTGGCGGGCGGGGCGTTGAACCACAGGAACCCCATCCCCGCGCCGATCAAGGAGGAGCAGAACACCGCCAGTTCGCCCGCGCCCTGCACGGGATTGAGCTGCAGGTAGTCGGCGAAGATGCGGTTGCCGACCAGGTAGGCGATCAGGGTGAAGACGCCGGCGGTGATCATCGTCGGTACGATCGCCAGCCCGTCCAGACCGTCGGTCAGGTTCACCGCGTTGGACGCGCCCATCATCACGAACATGCCGAAGATCGGGAACGCCAGGCCCAGTTGCAGCGCGGCTTCCTTGAACACCGGGAAGGTCACGGCGGTCGCCTGCGGCCCATGCTCCAGGCTGACGATCCAGATCGCCGCCGCCAGGCCGATCGCCGCCTGCACGATCAGCTTGGTCTTCCCCGAGACGCCGCGCGGGTTGCGCTTGGTCACCTTCTGGAAGTCGTCCCAGAACCCCAGCGCGCCATAGCCCAGCGTGACGAACAGCACCGCCCAGACATAGCCGTTGCGCAGATCGACCCAGAGCAGGGTGGAGATCGCCAGGCTGCCCAGGATCAGCAGCCCGCCCATCGTCGGCGTGCCCTTCTTCTCGACCAAATGCCGCTCCGGTCCGTCGGCACGGATGGGCTGTCCCGCCGGCTGCAGGGATTTCAGCCAGGCGATCACCGTCGGTCCCAGCAGGAACGCCACCAGCAGCGCCGTCAGGCAGGCCGCGCCCGCTCGGAACGTGATGTAGCGGAACAGGTTGAAGAGGATGAACTGGTCGGCGAAAGGCCGGAGGATCACATACAGCATCAGCCGGCTCCCGCCGCACTCGTTTCGGTTGACGCGGCGGCGTCGATGGCCTGGACCACGTGCTTCATGCCGCTGCCCAGGCTGCCTTTGACCAGCACGGCATCGCCCGCCGCGACCGCGGCGGCGACGATGGGCGCCAGTTCAAGGGAGTTGGCTGCATGGGCGGCACGCATGGCCGCCGGTACGGCGTCGAACAGATGCCGCATCAGGGGACCACAGGCAAACAGCAGATCGGCAGAGCTGACAAGCGAATCGGCCAAGCCTGCATGCTCCGCCGGCCCTTCGCCGCCAAGCTCCAGCATGTCGCCCAGCACGGCGATTCGCCGCCGCGCCGGCTGCAGCCGCAGGATGTCCAGCGCGGCGCGCATCGAGGCACCGTTGGCATTGTAGCTCTCGTCCAGCAGCAGAAGCCGGCCGCCGGGGAACGGCATCGACCGGCGGAGCCCCCGTCCGGCGAGCGGGGCGAACCGCTCCAGCCCGACGATCGCCGCCGCCGGGTCGAGACCCATGGCCGCCACAGTGGCCAGCACGCCCAGC
>NZ_DASZTJ010000016.1:0-3922 GCF_035548235.1 Rhodopila sp. | reverse complement strand
CGAGGGTGCCTGCGACGGCGGACGCGGCCTGGGCCTGTTCCTGATGCCCAAGGTGCTGGAGGACGGCACCCGCAACGCCTATCGGATCACGCGGCTGAAGGACAAGCTGGGCAGCCGCGGCATGGCCAGCGGCGAAATCGTCTTCGAAGGCGCCGTCGCCTACCAGCTTGGCGATCTCGATCGCGGACTGAAACAAATGCTGGAGATGGTGAACTCCAGCCGCGTCTCGCATCTGACCCGAGCGGCTGGGATGATGCGTCGTTGCATGAACGAAGCGATGGCGGCGGCACGGCATCGTAACGCCTTCGGAAAGGCCGTGATCGACCATCCGCTGATGCGGCGGCAACTGGTGAAGCTGATGGTGCCGACGGAACAGGCGCTGTCGGCGCTGTTCCATGCCGCCTCCGTAACGGGCCGGCAGGACGCGCCGGCACGCAAGGTGCTGCGCATCCTGACGCCGATCTACAAGTATCGTGCCTGCCGCGACAACGTGACGGTGGCGACCGGGGCGATGGAAGCCCGCGGCGGCAACGGCTACATCGAAGACTGGCCCAATGCTCGGCTTGTGCGCGACGCGCATCTGGGGCTGCTGTGGGAGGGCACCAGCAACATCAACAGCCTGGACGCGGTGCAGCGGGCGGTGGGCAAGGAACGCGCCCACCTGGCGTTGCGCGACGACCTGGCGGACCGGCTGCGCGATGCGCCCGGCCTGCCCGGACAGTTCCGGACCCGGATCGATGGCGCGGTCGAGCGCGCGATCCGCTTCGCCGAGGAGGTCGCTGCGCATCCGGACCATGAACGCTTCTGCCGCGTGGCCGCGAACCAGCTTTACCAGGCGACGACGGCGGTACTGATGGCCAGCGAAGGCGCCCGCCTGGGCGCCGCCGGCGGCGATGCACGTCGGATGCTGCTGGCACGCTTCGTCCTGGAGCACCGGCTGGACGCCGCCGCGCCGACGCGGCTGGATGCGCTGGCGTGGGAGGAAGAGGCGATCTCGTTGCTCCTCCAGGACGATCCGGTGCCGCTGGAGCAGGCGGTTCGGTCGTTGAACAGATGAAACAAGAATCCTCGCCGTGGCTGGCGCAAGCCCCATAGGCGCTGGAATCCCCGCCATGGCGGGCGCAGGCCCGCCTCAGGCGAACAGCAGCGCCGGCGGCTGGCCCTTGGGATGGGCATAGTCGACCACGATCCAGGCGTGGTGGTGCTGGCCGTGGTTGGTCTTCTCGCCCATGTCGAACCAGCGGATCCGCTCGTTCAGGACGATCGTCGCGGCGAACGGGCTGCCGGTCAGCAGCGCCGTGGCCCGCTGGCCGGCGATCCAGTTCAGCCGCACCAGCAGCGCCAACTGGCCTTCCACCGACTCGGCCAATCGTATCGCGTGCCGCACGAAATCCAGCATGGCCCGAGCGGAGCGGGACTGGCCGGCGTGGGAGCCGGTGTCGCCATAGGGGGGATTGGTCACGATGCTGCGGCACCCGCCCGGCACCGTCGTCGCGGCCAGGAAGTCGATGCCCGGCGTGCCGAAGCCGCGGTCGGCGATATCGGTCGAAACGACCTCATGCCCCGCCGCCGCCAGCACCGTCGACATCGCCCCGTCGCCGCAGCACGGCTCCCACACCGGGCCGCGCAGGCGGACATGGCGCAGCAGGGCCTCGGTCACCCAAGCGGGGGTGGCGTAGAAATCCCGGGTCTCCCGCTGGTAGCCGGAGATATGGATCGCGCGCGGCGTCGGATCGCGTTCGACGCCGTTGCGGTCCCCCAACGGCAAGGTCGGGACGTCGAGCATGCGGCTCACCTCACCCTCATCTGGCTCCCGATCCGGGCGCGCGACTCCGAACGACTCGGGCGCGTGCGGGATAGTAGCCCGACGTGGCTGGCGAGACGACCGGTTTGCGCTAGAATGCCGGCCTCGACGCCCCCTCGGCCTGTCCCGTCCGGCGCTTGGGACGTCGCGCGACCGGACCGCCGGTAGTCGTCGTGGTCTGGGAGTTGAGTGCCATATGTCCCGTCTCGTCGTCGTATCGAACCGGGTCGCCCCGATCCAGGAAGGAGAGGCCACCGCCGGCGGCCTCGCGGCCGGCGTGCTGGACGCGCTCAAGAGCAAGGGCGGCCTGTGGTTCGGCTGGAGCGGGGAGGTCACCGACGCCTCCGTTCCCAAGGCGGAACATACGGTCGGACCGATCACCCTCTATACGATCAACCTGTCGCGGGAGGACTACGACCAGTTCTACCGCGGCTTCGCCAACGGCACGCTGTGGCCGGTGCTGCACTACCAGATCGGCCTCGGCCATTACGAGGAGGCCGAGTTCCGCGGCTACCGCCGGGTCAACGACTTCTTCGCCCGCGCGCTGAAGCCGCTGCTGCGGCCGGACGACCTGATCTGGGTCCACGACTACCACCTGCTGTGCCTGGCCGAGAGCCTGCGCGCCGAGGGGGTCGCCAACCGCATCGGCCTGTTCCTCCACACGCCCTTCCCCGCGCCGGGCGTGTTCATGACCATCCCCAGCCACGCCGAGCTGATCCGGGCGATGTGCGCCTATGACTTGTTGGGGTTCCAGACCGATATCGACCGGGCCGCGTTCCAGGACTACGTGCTGCGCCATGCCAAGGGCGAACCGGCGGATGGTGCGCCAGGCGCGGAGACGATGCGCGTCCATGGCCGGGTCGTGCGCACCGGCGTCTACCCGATCGGCGTCCATGTCGACGAGGTGCGCGCCCAGGCCGAGACCCCGGTCAATCGCCGCCAGGCCACGCGGCTGCGCGCCTTCATGATGGACCGGCTGATCCTGAGCGTCGACCGGCTGGACTACTCCAAGGGCCTGCGCCAGCGCTTCGCCGCGTTCGAGCGGTTCCTCGCCGAGTTCCCCGCTCATCACGGCCTCGTCACGTTCATGCAGATCGCGCCCCCGTCGCGCTCCGACATCGAGACCTACCAGCGCATCCGCCGCGAGGTGGAAGGCGAGGCCGGGCGGGTCAACGGCCGCTTCGCCGAGGTCGACTGGGTCCCGCTGCGCTACCTGAACCGTGGTTTCGCGCGCAACGTCCTGATGCCGCTCTACGCCGAGGCCCAGGCCTGCCTGGTCACGCCGCTGCGCGACGGGATGAACCTGGTGGCCAAGGAATACGCCGCCGCCCAGGACCCCCAGGACCCCGGCGTCCTGATCCTGTCCGAATTCGCCGGCGCCGCCCAAGAGCTGCAATCGGCCCTGCTGGTCAACCCGTATGACGAGGCCGGCATGGCCCGCGCGATGGACCAGGCGCTGTCGATGCCGGTCGAGGAGCGGCAGGAGCGGCACCA
The DNA here is from genome assembly GCF_035548235.1 of Rhodopila sp. Lineage (GTDB taxonomy): Bacteria > Pseudomonadota > Alphaproteobacteria > Acetobacterales > Acetobacteraceae > Rhodopila. The sequence continues at coordinate 624 of NZ_DASZTJ010000016.1, read as the reverse complement.
GGAGATGCTGAAGATCATGCGCACCAACAGCCTGGAACGGTGGCGCGACCGGTTCGAGGCCGACCTGCGCGCGGGGTGATCCGCCCCCTCACCATCCCGAAGGCGGCTTGAACGCTGCCCCGGCCTGCTCCAGCAATCCCGCCGCCGCCAGCGTCGTCCGGTCGCCGAACACCGGCCCCGCGACCTGCACCCCGATCGGCAGTCCGTCCCCCGTCATCCCGATCGGCACCACCGAGGCCGGCAGGTGGTAGCCGCAGGTGATCCCCGGCCAGAACAGCAGGTCGTTATAGGCGATCGTCCGGCCGTCGATGGTGATCCTCCGCTCCCAGGTCTCGCCGTCCTGGCGGTGCGGCAGGGCGGCGGTGCCGAAGGCGGGGCAGAGCAGGACGTGGTGCCGGCGGAAGAACGCCGACCACAGGCGGCGGAACTTGAAGCGCAGCTCGTTCAGCATCATCCAGGACCGGTGCGGCACGCCGGCCATGCGCAGCATCACCGCATCCGCGCCGGCATTGGCGGGGTCCAGCGTCGCCTTCCGTTCCAGCCGGCGGGCGACCACTTCGTCGGACTGCCGGATGCTCCAGGCCGAGTCCAGCAGTTCCAGGTACAGATGATACGCCCGCGTCA
>NZ_DASZTJ010000015.1:0-3275 GCF_035548235.1 Rhodopila sp. | reverse complement strand
GACCTGATCAAGCGGAACCCCGCCGGCATCAAGGCGCTGCTGAAGGGCATGATGAAGGCCCAGCACATGGCGGAGACCCAGCCGGACGATGCGCTGAAGATCCTGGTCGGTCCGTACTACAAGACCTCGATGGAGAACGCGAAGATCGCGATGAACAAGCAGCGGTCCGTGGTCGACGCGCGCAGCCAGACGCAGTTCATCCTCGATCGCGTCGAATCGATCAAGGAAATGGGCTACATCAACAGCAAGCCGGGCCGCGACGCGATCGACTGGACGCTGCTGGAGGCGACGATCGCCGAGAACAAGGACCTCTGGTCGGAACTGAAATACAAGACCGCATGAGCGCCACGCGATCCGTGGCCGCACCGCCGGCGGCGCTGCCACGCCTTTCCTGGCTGGCCCCGCTGGGCCGGGCGTTGCCGATGATCCTGTGGGGCGCGGCCTCCATCGGCCTGTTCGCGGGCATCTGGGAAGTGCTGTGGGCGATCGGCTGGGCGGACCCCAAGCTGTTGCCGCCGCCGCATATCTTCATCGGCAGCATCGCCGACCAGGCCAAGTTCTTCAACACCGTCAGCCGCTGGCAGATCGGGTCGGCGCAGGCCGACGTCCCCAGCCCGGCCATGGCGGTGCTGTACACGATCCTTTCGACCACGGGCCGGGTATTCGCCGGGCTGGTGGTCGCCTCGGTCCTGGCGATCTCTATCGGAATCGGCATCCGGTATTTCCGCGTGTTCGGCAAGCTGACGCTGCCGACGGTCACGCTGCTGGCGCCGGTCTCGCCGATCGCCTGGCTGCCGGTAGCGATCTTCCTGTTCGGCATCGGCAACGGTCCGGCGATCTTCATGGTGGTGATCGCGCTGCTGTTCCACATGGTGCTGGCGACCATCCACCAGATCGACAGCGTCAACCGCAACCTGATCAACGTCGCCCGCACCATGGGCGCCAGCAAGCGGCAGACCTATGCGCGAGTCATCATCCCCGCGATCCTGCCGCAGCTTTTCGTCGTGCTGCGCTTCAACCTGTTCGCTGCCTGGATGGTCGTGCTGGTCGCGGAAGCCACCGGCGTAGGCTACGGCCTGGGGCAGGTCATCATGCTGGCGCGCAACACGTTCAACCCGTCTTTGGTGTTCTTCACCATCTTCCTGATCGGCATCCTGGGCTACCTGTTCGACCTCGGCATGCGGTTGTTGCAACGGAAACTGCTCTACTGGGTGCCGCAGGGCGCGGAGGTGCTGCGTGGCCTCTGATCCGGTCGCCCCGTTCTCCTCCCGCGACGCCGTCGTCTGCCGCAATGTGGGCAAGACCTGGGCGCCCGGCACGCCGCGGGCGCATGAGGCGCTGCGCGCGATCGACCTGGATATCGCGCCGCGGGAATTCGTGGTGCTGCTGGGGCCGTCCGGCTGCGGCAAGTCGACGCTGCTGTACCTGATCGCGGGGCTGGAGGACGCGACCTCCGGCGAGCTGTGGTCGTTCGGCGACCGGGTCGAAACGCCGTCCCCGCAGCGCAGCCTGATCTTCCAGGAGGCGTCGCTGTTCCCCTGGCTGACCGTCGGGCAGAACGTCGCGTTCGGCCTGTCGATCGCCGGCATGGCGGCCGAGGAACGCGCACGCATCGTACGCGACGCCTTGCAGCGCGTCGGGCTGTGGGAGGCGATCGACAAGCGCCCGCACGAACTGTCGGGCGGCATGCGCCAGCGCGTCGCCGTTGCGCGGGCCTTGGCGATGAAGCCGCGGGTGCTGCTGATGGATGAGCCGTTCGCCGCGCTGGATGTGCAGACGCGCGCGCGGATGCAGAGTTTCCTGCTGGACGTGTGGGAGGCATCGGGCGCGTCGGTGCTGTTCGTCACGCATCACATCGACGAGGCCGTTGCCCTGGCCGACCGTGTCGTGGTGTTCACCGCGCGTCCGGGCCGCATCAAGACGATCGTGCCGGTCGACCTGCCGCGGCCGCGCGATCCGTTCTCGCCGGCGGCCGAGGCGTTGCGGCGTCACCTGACCGCGCAGCTGCAGGACGAAGTGGATCGCGCCTTCGCCGAACAGGAAGTCGTGATAGCCTGACCGAAACGAGGAAACAGACCATGGCCGCAACCCTGATCCGCAGCCGGTCGCTGATCACCCATGCGATCGACCGTCACACCTGGAACGAAATCCCCAACGGGGCGGTGCTGCAGGAAGACGGCATCGTCAAGGCGGTCGGCGATTTCGCCGATCTGTCGAAGCAGTATCCGAACGTGCCGGTGATCGGCCGCGACGACGAGATCCTGCTGCCCGGCTTCGTCAACGGCCACCACCATGTCGGCCTGACGCCGGTGCAGCTTGGCTCACCCGACATGCCGCTGGAACTGTGGTTCGTCACGCGCATGGTGTCGCGGAACCTGAACCTCTACCTGGACACGCTGTATTCCGCGTTCGAGATGATCGCGTCCGGCATCACCACCGTGCAGCACATCCATGGCTGGATCCCCGGCGGGCTGAAGCAGGTGGAGGCCGGTGCCAACGAGGTGATCAAGGCCTACGGCGACATCGGCATGCGGGTCTCCTACTCGTTTGCCGTCCGCAACCAGAACCGCCTGGTCTACCAGCGCGACGAGGACTTCACGGCCAGCCTGCCGGCGGCGCTGCGGCCGGCGATGGAGCGGTGGTACGGCCGGATCGACATGTCGGACGATGACTACATCGCGCTGTTCGAGACCCTGTACGGCAGCCACCAGGCCAGCCGGCGCGGCAAGGTCCAGTTGGCGCCGGCCAACCTCCACTGGTGTTCCGACGCCATGCTGGGCCGCCTGTCCGACCTGTCGCGGAAATATGACGTCCCGCTGCACATGCATCTGCTGGAGACGGCGTACCAGAAGGAATACGCCCGCCGCCGGGGCGGCTGCACCGCCGTCGAATACATCGACCGCTTCGACCTCCTGGGTCCCCGCATGACGCTTGGTCACGGCGTCTGGCTGAGCGAAACGGACATCGATCGGCTGGCGGAGACCGGCACCTGCGTCTGCCATAACTGCTCGTCCAATTTCCGCCTGCGCTCCGGCGTCGCGGCGCTGAACGTGCTGGAGGCGAAGGGCGTCAACACCGCGATCGGCATCGACGAAGCCGGCATCAACGACGATCGCGACATGTTGCAGGAGATGCGGATGGTCCTGCGCGCGCATCGCGTGCCGGGCATGGACGACAGCGTCCCGACCGCGGCGCAGGTGTTCCGCATGGCGACCTCGGGCGGGGCGAAGACCACGGCGTTCGGCGACACGATCGGCTCGCTGGAGGTCGGCAAG
>NZ_DASZTJ010000014.1:0-21593 GCF_035548235.1 Rhodopila sp. | reverse complement strand
AGAGCGTTACGGCTCAGTTCGTCCAGGCTGCGTGCGGCCTGCTCTCCATTGACATAGGCGTTCTGCAAAAATTGCGACGCAATACCAACGCGCTCCGTCACGACGTTGAGGTCTGTCGTTGCCGCGTAGTGGTTCATGGATATCGTATACTGCTCAACGCCCCAGGTCGTAGGGGTAAGACCGTTATCCAGGTTGGTATTTGTGGCCGGCGCAAGCGGCGTCACGACTGCGGGTTTAAGGCCGGCACGCGTTTTCGTCAGCGTCTCACCAATCCCGGCGGCGATGACTACCCTGTCAGCGCACGCTCGGTACCCTAGGCGAGACCTCAGGGCTTGGGAAAATTCTCGCTCCAGGAACCCTTGCTGAATGATGGGCTGCAGCGCGGCAGGAAAATTCTGGATAGACATCGATGATATTACCTATCTGATAAAAAACACGGGATTCCGATCAGGGGACGTACCTGGTTACAGCAGCGCGAGCGGCCGCATATTCCTCATCGGACATCTCCATCGCCATTTTCGGCCGCGCTGGCGCCGAGGCGGGTGGACGGGTTATGCTGGATGACGACATCGACCCGAACAGCCAGGGCTTCTTCTTTCGTAGTCCTGCCATAAGGACCTTGCCGTCGACGATGTTGCCGTTCTCATCCAATTTGACCGTCGTCGGATCGATCAACCTCAAACCATCCAAGTCAATCATTCCGGCTCGGACGGCTTCGGTACGCAGGTTGGCCTGAAGAAGACGTGCTTCGTATTCGTTACGAAGTGCCTGATAAGCATCCCGACCATCGGGCTCAGCGTCCTGATCAGTGCCGGCGCCCGCCTCAGCCGGTTCGGCGTCGTCCAAATTCATTGTTTCAATCTTTCTTTACCCTTCCAGGGATGGTTCATCTGCGCGGCCAGCGAATGGTCGCTGTTTGCCTTACCGCTAAACGTCTACGGTGCACCTTCGTCAGGCACAGTCATCGGATGAAGATCATAGATGTCAGCAATCAGATGCTGGGCCACATCTCGACTGAGCAGCCCGGACGATGTGAGAGACGCCAGCGATTGCACGTCTTTCTGGCGGTCATCGGCGGTTGTCGGGTACCACCTGGGCCACATGAGATTTAAAAACGCTCCGGGATCCAAGGGCGGAAGATCTTGGCCGAAGACCGTGAGATTGTAGGCCTGGGAAGCTCTAAGGATCAGTCTCGCCAGCTCAAGCAGCCCATTTTCGCCATAGCTGGTCCTGAGATTGTCAGCTAATGAAATCAATCCTTGGTTCAGAAGCTCGAGGGCCCGACCCGACTGGGCCGCCATCAAGCGCTCTGGGCTTGCCCGATTGCCATGGATGCTTTCCAAAGCGAATTCCCGCAGCGTCCGAACATATTCAATGACTGCCGCAGAGGCAGTACCGCCAATCTCAAGAAGACGAGCATCTCCCTTGTCCGAAACAATCAGGGCGTTTCCGGCCCCTTTGACGAGCTCGCCATCAGGTAACGCAGGATCTTTCAAAAGTAGCGTGGGGTCGCTGCTGTACTTCAGGCCACGGCCCACCTGGCTCAACTGATAATCGATCTCGACCTGTGAGTGGATGGCGGCCGAGAATGTGCATGCTCCGTCTGCCGGATCGCCCGTTGTCGAACGACCAGGCAGATTCTTGATCCAGACTATCGGGACGCAGCCCATCTTGTGGGTGACCGATCGCGATTCGTCGATAATGTCAGGACCCGGCTCTGTCGTTTGCCGAGGCATGAACCATGTCTCCGCGGACGCATCCCACTGACGTGTGAACCAATAATCGACGTCCGGATCGTCAATCTCGTAACCGTTCGACTCAAGGACCGAACCGGATACTTTGTACCGCTCCACTACCTTGGCCAGGCGGTCAGGTGCCTGACGGTCCCAACTGGGGGTCAGGTAGGTCGTGTCCAGGACATCAACGAAAATACGCCCCTGCAGGATGCGCAGCAGCAATGCCACCGATCCGACAGAGCCCCGGATAGCGGCTTCGATCATCGTATTGTTGAGGTGGATTTCCTTGATGATGGATGCCAGAGCGTCCTGGACGACGACGTCGTTGCTGTGAATTGTTGGGAAATGTCCATCGCTGAAGAGAAGAGAGACACTATCCTCTACGACAGTCCTGCATAGCGGATATCGCACGCTCGGCCGTCGTTGGCGCAGCGGTATATATTCGCCCGCCGCGCTTCTTTCCTCATGGAAATGATATGGCAAAACATTGTAGATCGTCCCATCCAGCACCCGATTGAGGAGGTCCAGCTTCTGGACGCGCGGCGGATAGTCCGTATCGTACGGTACCAGATCCGAAAGTGTGTCAAACATATGATGTCTTGCTTGTAAGAAGATAAGTCATCTTATCTGACTAAAAGAGAATGATGCAGGGTTCGTGTGCTTTCGCCCCGTTCGATGACTGTCGTGAACGCCCTGGCCAGCGCGTCGACCTGATCGTCCTTGCGTCCGAACGGAAAGGTTCGTAGTTCGTCGACGAACTCTGCGTTCCAGCGCGCTCTGGCAATCAGCAGGTTGCCCGTCTCGATCTGCGATGCGAGTGGCGTGGCTCTGGCGACCTTTGAGCCAGTCTCGCGCGTCGCAATGACGTGAAACCCAGCCAGTTGCCGTGTTAAGTACGCAATCTGGCTCCTGCCGGCTTGGCCCGGATCCTCCGGAAGGGAGATGATCACGTTTCGTCCGTCCGAGCGTGCTGTTTGAACTATCGCATCCTCGACCTGACTGGGTGTGCCACGCAGCCGAACGATATCCTCCACAATGAGGCGACCGGTGCGGTCACGTTGCAATCTGAGACCGACTGTCCAATCCGGATCGTTTTGACCGACATTGATCGTTGCTGCCAAATCCCATGCCCGGACGACGGAGTTGGAGGCAGCAGGTGGGACATCGTCCAATACGGTGATTCGTTCAACGTTGAACAAGCGCATCTGCGCCGCAACGGGCTGCTGTTGATACAGTGCGGACCAGATCCTTTCCCCTATAAGGGCACGCCTGCGTGAAAGCGCGGCATGGTCCTCCCAATCGGGCCACAGCGGTTCCCCCACCTCACGCCCGAGTGGATCCTCTTCCTCCGCCAACGCCGGCAAGCGCAGTACGCGCCAGTCGTCTTCGGGCTGGCGCAGCAACTGACCTCCCAGATCGTCAGGATGCCAGCGCGTCATGATCAGCACGACCTTGCCGCCCGGCTTTATGCGCGGCGAGACATCGGCTTTATACCATTCCCAAATATGGTCCCTTTGACGGATGCTGTCCGCATCAGCCTGCGACTTGACCGGATCGTCTATGATGACCAAGTCTGCCCGCCGGCCTGCAATGGGACCTCGCACGCCAAGCGCGGCGTATTCTCCGCCAGAGGTCGTGGCCCAGGCCGCTGCGGAAGCGTGGCCCGCTTTCAACTGAAAACCTAGATAATTTTTGTTTGTATCGATAAGCGTCCTGACGCGACGACTGAACTGTTCCGCTAAGCCTGCGGAATGAGACGCCGCCAGAATGGACGTCTTGGGATGCTGCGTGAACCACCACGTCGGAAACAGAATTGAAGCATAGGTGGACTTGGCTGAACCCGGCGGCATCAAAACCATAAGCCGGTCGAAAACGCCGCACGACAGCTTTTCAAGCTCCGCAATCAACAACCTGTGGTGGCGGGCCGGGTGATAGTTTAGATCCTTGAGTGCCTCTTCAACCCAGGCAAGTAAGGTTCCGCGAAGGTGCGCCCTTCGAAAGATGGTTCGTTCGATGGTATCCAACCAACCTGTTTGCTGGAGAAGCGAGACGGCGATAGGCCGTTTCAGCCTAGCGTCGGAGACGTTCCAACGAACGCGTCGCCATCATACCCATTTTCATAGCCGATTTTGGGGCGTTTGGTCAAGACAAAATTCCCGAAACAGGAAAAAAACCAAACGGCTTGTGCAGCATGGCCGGCTCGCCCTACGGATACCGTGATGTCCAACCTTCTCCCCTCACAATCAGGTTTCCGCTTCGCGATCGCCGCGACACACAAAGCCGCGCGCTCCGGCATCCTGCAGACAGCTCACGGCGACATGCAGACCCCGGCCTTCATGGCGGTCGGGACGGCAGGGACCGTGAAGGCCATGACGTCGGACGCCGTGCGAGCGACAGGGACCGAGTGTGTGCTCGGGAACACCTACCACCTCATGCTCCGTCCAACGGCCGAGAGGATCGCTGAACTGGGGGGGCTTCATCGCTTCATGGATTGGCCCGGTCCGATCCTGACGGATTCCGGCGGCTTTCAGATTATGTCGCTATCGGGGCTGCGGGAACTGGATGCCGACGGCGTCACGTTCCGGTCCCATGTGGATGGATCCCAGCATCGGTTGACGCCGGCCCGCTGCATGGAGATCCAACGGCTGCTCGATTCAACCATCACGATGGTGCTCGACGAATGCACCCCGTTCCCCTCCACGTGGGAGGTTGCCGAACGCTCGATGGAACTCTCCATGCGCTGGGCGGCTCTTTGCAGAGAGGCATTCGAGCAAAGAGCGGGATATGCCCTTTTCGGCATCGTGCAAGGGAGCGTGTTTCAGGATCTGAGGGACCGTTCCGCCAGCACGTTGAGAGGTATCGGTTTCGACGGCTACGCCATCGGTGGCCTGGCGGTCGGGGAAGGACAGGAGGCCATGCTGCATACCCTGGAAAACACGGTGTGCCGCCTTCCACAGGAAGCGCCTCGGTACCTGATGGGTGTCGGGACGCCGGACGACATCATGGAGGCGGTGAGGCGCGGGATCGACATGTTCGATTGCGTGATGCCGACCCGGGCGGGTCGCACGGCGCGCGCCTTCACGCGTACGGGGATTCACAATCTGAGAAACGCGCGGTTCGGCACGGACCCCGCGCCTCTCGACGCGGCCTGTTCTTGCCCTGCCTGCCGGCGGCACAGCCGAGCGTATCTCCATCACCTGTTCCGGGCCGACGAGATGCTCGGTCCCGTTCTGCTGACGTGGCACAATCTTACATATTATCAGGATCTTATGGCAGGCCTTCGAAATTCCATTCGGGAAGGGGCCCTCGACCTCTATATAGAGACGGTGCGTGCCGGCTGGTCGAATGAGGGAGGTCGACATGTCTGACACATCTCATGATCATTTAACCCTGCTGGGCCGCGCCGCCCCGTTGCCCAAGGATCCTGCGTCAGCCAAATTGGAACGGATCCCCAACCGCGCAGGGCAAACGAACTACGTCGTCCGCTTGACCTGTCCGGAGTTCACATCGGTCTGCCCACTGACCGGCCAACCGGATTTCGCCCACATCGTCATAGATTATGTTCCCGGTGACTGGCTCGTCGAAAGCAAGTCGTTCAAACTGCTCATGGCGTCCTACCGAAACCACGGGGCGTTTCATGAAGAGTGCACGATGGACATCGCCGGCAGGCTTGTCGCTTTGCTCAGCCCCGTGTGGCTGCGGATTGGCGCCTATTGGTTCCCCCGCGGGGGAATACCGATCGACGTCTTTTGGCAATCGGGTTCTCCTCCGGACGCCGCCTGGATACCAGCGCAAGACGTTCCGATGTACCGAGGACGCGGTTGACACGATCGAACGGTCCCGATGCCAACTGGTCCCAAAGTCTCCCAGCAGTCCAAGGCAAAGCGAGCGACTATCAGGGAGCATGCGCTCAGCCTCGGCTTCCAGGCGGTTGGCTTCTGCAGAGCCGCGTTGCCCCAGTCCGCCCGTGAGCGACTGGGAACTTTCATAGAGGCCGGCTTCTATGGCGACATGGGTTGGCTGGCAGACCGAACCGAACAGCGCAGCCATCCACAGTCCTTATGGCCCGACGCTCGAAGCGTCGTCGTCGTAGGCCTCAGCTATGCGCCGGAGACCGACCCCCTGGAAGGCCTGGAATCGAAATCCGCGGGAAACATATCCGTCTATGCCAGGAACAGGGACTATCATGATACGCTGAAAGGACGATTGAAGCATCTGGCACAGCAGATCGTGAAAATATTGGGCTGCGACGTTAAAGTATTTGTCGACACGGCCCCCGTGATGGAAAAGCCGCTGGCGCAGCATGCGGGCATCGGATGGCAAGGCAAACATACCAACCTTGTATCTCGATCCCATGGATCCTGGTTGTTCCTCGGTGAAATATACACCACTGCCGAATTCGATCCCGACGACGCGGAGTCCGATCATTGCGGGTCCTGCTCAAGCTGTTTGAGCGTCTGTCCGACGCAGGCGTTTCCGTCGCCGTACCGGCTCGACTCGCGAAGGTGCATTTCCTACCTGACGATCGAACATCGGGGCCCCATTCCCCTGGAGTTCAGAAGGCCCATCGGCAACCGTATCTACGGATGTGATGATTGCCTCGCGGTATGCCCCTGGAACAAGTTTGCCAGGCCTGCGGCGGACCCGGCTTTCCTTGCCCGGCAGGACCTCGTCCAACCCCCGCTGGGGGAACTGGCGCTGCTGGACGACAGGCGCTTCCGGGAGAAATTCTCAGCCTCGCCGATAAAGCGGATCGGCCGGGACCGTTTTGTCAGAAACGTCTTGATAGCGGTCGGAAACTCCGAAGACGCTTCGTTGATCCCCATCGCGGAGACACTGCGATCGGACCCCGATCCTGTCGTTTCCGAAGCCGCTACCTGGGCAAAAAACTGTCTTTCGGGCCAAGGCTGATTACCTGGGGCCCTGTTCCGCCGCCAGTTGGAGCGCTCTGGCATAGACGGTCTTCCGGGGCAGCCCCGTTGCGGCGCTGACCAGGGCGGCGGCGTCCTTCACGCTCTGGGTCGCCAGGGCCCGCCTCAACTGGCCATCCAGATCTTCGATATCGTCATCCTCCGGGGGCGACACCAGCACGGTGATCTCTCCCCGAGGAATCTCTTGCCGGAAATGCGCCAAGAGGCTGCTGATGCGGCCACGTTGGACGGTTTCGAACCGCTTCGTCAGTTCCCGTGCCACGGCGCCCGGCCGATCACCGAACACCGCCAGGAGATCGTCCAAGGTCTCCAGAAGGCGATGCGGCGCTTCGTACCAGATCAGCGTCGCCGCAAGACCGGCCCGTTCGGCGGATCGAATCTGCGAAAACTGAGCGCGGCGTGCCGCCTGGCGCGCAGGGGGAAACCCTAGGAACAGGAACGGGGCAGGGGGCAATGCCGAAAGCGTGAGCGCCGTGATCGCGGCATTCGGGCCGGGAATGGCGCTGACGTTCAACCCTTCAGCCACGACGGCACGCACCAGGCGGTAGCCAGGGTCGGAGACGACAGGGGTTCCGGCATCCGTAACCAGGCCGATCCGCTCGTTCGCCTTCAGCCGCGCAAGGATGGCGGGGATGCGGGCCTCCTCGTTGTGATCATGCAGCGCTTCCATTTTAACGTGAATGTTAAAGGCGGAAAGCAACCGTCCGGTGCGGCGTGTGTCCTCACAAAGGACCATATTGCATTGCGACAGACAGAATCGGGCCCGTTCTGACATATCTCCTAGATTGCCGATCGGCGTAGAAACCAGCAAAAGGCCGTTCGGCAGGACGGGTTGGCCGTCCTTAAGATCATCGGGAGCTTCGGCCGATGGGGCGATGGGCATCTGTTTTCCTTATCTGGGTCCTGGCGCTGGCGTCCTGCTCGTCGGAGAACCCGAATTTCAGGTACGGCTACCAGTCTTCCTCCACAAGGCCCACGGTACTTGGCGCCAACGGGGGGCCGGGTTCCGGCCAGTCGGCGCGGCATATCGCGATCCTGCTGCCGCTGACTGGTCCACATGCTGGCGTCGGCGCGATCCTGCTTCAGGCGGCTCAGTTGGCGTTCCAAGGGGAGGCCGGTTCGTCCCTCGATGTCCTTGACACTGCCGGAACGCCCTCGGGCGCCGCCAACGCGGTAAGCGCCGCCGTTTCTCACGGGGATGGCGTGATCCTTGGGCCGTTGACCTCCGCCGAAACGGCCCAAGTCGCGCCGGCGGCGCAGTCGGCAGGCATACCGGTTCTCGCATTTACCAATGACGCGACCCAGGCCCGACCGGGCGTGTGGCCGCTGGGGATATCCCCTGGTCAGCAGGTGCGTCGACTTGTCGCCGCAGTCCAGGCCCAGGGTCATACGCAGTTGGCGGCATTGCTCCCCGATACCGACTTCGGACATGTGATGGCGAGCGCATTGCAGGATGCTCTCCAAAGCAACGGTCTCCCCAACGCCCAGATACGAATGCATGCCGCCGGGATGTCGTCGATCACCGCCGCCATACGTGACTTGTCCGACTACGCCGGCCGGCGCGGACCGATCGACGCCCGGATCAAAAGCTTGAAGAACGAAGGCACAGCGGAGGCACGACGACAGATCGCGGATCTCCAGAGATCGAGAATTCCGCCGCCTCCGTTCGATGCGCTGCTGTTGGCCGACACCGGCGATGCCCTGCAGGAGATAGCCGCGGTCCTGCCCTATTACGACGTCGATAGAGGCGCCGTCCAAATCCTTGGCCCATCCCTTTGGGCTGACCGCGCCTCTGGTTCGGGCGCTGTTCCAGGGGCCTGGTATGCGGCGCCCGACAGCACTATCCGGGCTAGCTTCGTCCGGGACTATCAGGATCGTTATGGCGCCGCGCCACCTCAGATCGCCGATGTCGCTTACGATGCGGCGCTCATTGGGCGCTATGCCTCAACCAGCTCCGGCTCTCTCCTTACCGCGTTGACCCAGCCGAGTGGCTTCATTGGCTCCGACGGGTTGGTCGTTTTGACGGCCGACGGCCGTGTGCGACGGGGATTGGCCGTGTTCAAGGTCGGGGGGACGATGATCGCTCCCCCGCCGGACTCGTCGGCTCCCAATGGAGCCGGCCTTTGATGACACGACTGCGTGAACATCAACACCGGTCACCTTGCTGAAGGAGCAGTCAGGCCGACTTCGGTGTGTCATAAAAACGCATCCTGACGTCCGTTTCAGCGATTGCGCTTCCGCGGTCGTGTCGCTAGTTTGCCCAAATCATGGGCAACTGTCGTTCGCACATCACACCGGCTCGGCTTCAGCCAATCGATCTTGGGTGCGGGATCAAAATCGAAACCCCCGTCATCATGGCACCGATGTCCGGCGTGACGGACCTTCCGTTCCGCCGGATCGCCAAGGGGCTGGGCGCGGGCATGGTCGTCTCCGAGATGATCGCGTCTTGGGCGATGATCCGTGAAAACCGCAGGACACTCGATATGGCCGAGATCGATGGCTGCGGCGGCGTCTCCGCGGTGCAACTGGCTGGCTGCGATCCTCTTGCAATGGCGGAGGCCGCGCAAATCGCGGTCGATAAAGGGGCTGACCTGATTGATATCAATTTCGGCTGCCCGGTCAAAAAAGTGGCGGTTGGGCAATCGGCCGGGTCAGCGCTGATGCGGGACGAAACCCTGGCCGGCAGGATCCTGGAAGCGACGGTCCGTGCGGTTCCAGTACCGGTCACACTCAAAATGCGCATGGGGTGGGATCACAACAGCCTGAACGCGCCGGCGTTGGCACGCATCGCGGAGCAGTCGGGTATCCGGTTGGTCACGATCCATGGACGCACGCGCCAGCAATTCTATACCGGGGCAGCCGATTGGCGGTTCATTCGGAAAGTCCGTGAGGCCACGACGCTTCCGCTGATCGCGAATGGCGACATCCTGACGGAACAGGATGCCGCCGACGCGTTGGCGTTGTCCGGTGCCGACGGCGTGATGATCGGCCGGGGATGCTATGGGCGGCCATGGTTCCTGGCGCAGGCGGCGCATTTTCTGCGCACCGGTACCCGCCTGCCGGAACCGGACCTCAATCTCCAGAAATCCACGATCGTCACTCATTTCAAAATGATGCTCAGCCACTTTGGCGTGGGACCGGGGGTCCGGATGGCGCGTAAGCACTTGTCCTGGTACTCGAAAGGGTTGCCAGGGGCCGCCGATTTCAGGGCTCAGATCAATCGACTCGATGATGCGGCGGCGGTCGAGGCGCTGCTTGATCGCTTCTTTGACCCCTTGATTGCCCGCGGGGAGCGTCGGATTCCCGAAGGTCGCAGCCGAACCGCCCAGGGCGACGGGGCCGAGGGCGACCTGGACACCCCCCAACCCATGGCCGTCGCGGCATGAGCGCGTTGATATCCCGCGTCGCCCGGTCCCAGGCCGCACGGGCGCGAAACGTCGACTCGACGGCAATCCTGGGGGCGCTCCCGGTTCCTGTGATGCTGCTCGATACCGAAAACAGGTTCCGCTACGTCAACAACGCAGCCGAGCAGTTTCTCGGTATCTCGGCGGCGAGTCTGGCGCAGTTCCGCCTCGCGGATATCGTCCCGGGCGACAACCCGATCTTCCTGCTGATCGATCAGGTGAGAGCGAGCGAAGCGACAATCATCGACCATGACCTGAATCTCGAAAGTCCCCGCCTGAACAAGCGTGGTATCACGGTGCAGGGATCGCCGCTGCCGGAAGAACCAGGCGTCGTCCTGCTCGTGATGCAGGACGCCTCGGCTGCACGGGCCCTGGATCGGCAACTGGCGTTCCGCGGCGCGGCCCGCAGTGTCAGCGGCATGGCGGCGATCCTGGCGCACGAGGTGAAAAACCCGCTGTCCGGTATCCGAGGGGCGGCGCAGCTTCTGGAGACGAGCGTTTCAGCCTCGGACAAGGAGTTGGCCGAGCTGATCCGCGACGAAGCGGATCGGATCCGTGCGCTCGTCGACCGGATGGATGCCTTCGGGGAGAAGCCGATCGCTCGGACCGCGGTGAATATCCATCGCGTGCTGGAGCATGTCCGGAAGCTCGCACAAACCGGCTTCGCCGCGCATATCAAGTTCCAGGAGCTTTATGATCCTTCGCTGCCCCCTGTCTGGGCCAATCGGGACCAACTTATCCAGGTCGTTCTGAACCTCGTGAAAAATGCGGCCGAGGCTGTGACGCAGGAAAGTATCCATCGCCCCGAAATCACCCTGGCCACCGGTTTCCAGCATGGAATGCGCATCGCAGTCCCGGGTAGCGCCAGTCGCCTGGACCTGCCGCTGTTTGTGGCGGTTCGCGACAACGGACCGGGCATTCCCGAAGACATCAAGCCCCATCTGTTTGAACCGTTCGTGACGTCCAAATCGACCGGCAGTGGCCTTGGTCTCGCGCTGGTCGCGAAAATCATCGGTGATCATGGCGGCTTGATCGAGGTCGATAGCAGGCCTGGACGCACTGAGTTTCGCTTGCACCTGCCCGTCGTCACCGAGAAAGAAGGCGATCAATGACGTTACCGACAGTTTTGGTTGCTGACGACGACCGATCGATTCGGACGGTGCTGACACAGGCATTGGGACGGTCCGGCTACCAGGTGCGCAGCACCGGCAATGCCGCGACGCTGTGGCGCTGGGTCGAGGACGGGGAAGGTGATCTCGTTATCACCGACGTTGTCATGCCTGATGAAAACGGCCTGGATCTCATTCCCCGCATCAAGCGCGTACGGCCTGATCTGCGCGTCGTCGTCATGAGTGCGCAATCGACTTTGATGACCGCGGTCAAGGCAACGCAGCGCGGGGCTTTCGAATATCTGCCCAAGCCTTTCGATTTGAAGGAACTGCTATCCGTCGTCGGCCGCGCCCTGGCACAGCAACCGGAGCCGATGGTGGCGCCGGCGGAACAAAAGGACTCGGAAGAACGGCTGCCCCTGATCGGTCGCAGTCCCGCGATGCAGGAGATCTACCGGACGATCGCGCGACTGACGACCGCCGATTTGACGGTCATGATCAACGGCGAGTCGGGGACGGGCAAGGAACTGGTCGCCCGGGCACTGCACGATTATGGAAAGCGGAGGAGCGGCTCGTTTGTCGCCATCAACATGGCGGCGATCCCTCGCGAACTGATAGAAAGCGAACTTTTCGGCCATGAGAGGGGAGCATTCACCGGCGCCACGAACCGGTCGCAAGGACGGTTTGAGCAGGCGAACGGTGGAACGCTGTTCCTCGATGAGATCGGCGATATGCCGCCGGAAGCGCAGACGCGTCTGCTGCGCGTCCTGCAGGAGGGTGAGTTCACCAGCGTCGGCGGCCGTCAACCGATCAAGGCCAATGTCCGGATCATCGCGGCGACGCACCGTGATCTTCGCAACGCGATCAGGTTGGGCCAGTTCCGCGAAGATCTCTTCTATCGCCTGAACGTCGTACCGATTCGTCTTCCGCCGCTCCGGGAGCGGGCCGAGGACATTCCTCTTCTGGCGCGTCATTTCCTCGAGCGCGCGCGCGAAGACGGCCTGCCGTCCAAGAGCTTGGACCAAGGGGCCGTCGATCGGCTGAAGCAGCACAGTTGGCCGGGAAACGTCAGGGGGCTTGAGAACCTCATGCGCCGCCTGGCCGCGTTATGCCCGGAGGAGGTGATCAACGCCGACGTGATCGCCGCCGAACTGCTGGACCCGGCGCCTGCCGTAGGCGCGCCCTCGCCAACGAACCAAGCCTCGGGCCCCGAAACCCTGTCCAGTGCGGTCGAGAGGCACATCAAGGAATTCCTGGCTGCCCACAACGATGGGATCGGGATCAACGACGTCTATGACAAGATCATTGCTGAAGTGGAGCGACCTCTCATTCGGCTGACATTGGCAGCAACGCGCGGCAACCAGATAAAAGCGGCGTCAATGCTGGGTCTCAATCGGAACACGCTGCGAAAGAAGATAAGGGACCTTGAGATTCCGGTCGTCCGCGGCTTGATGTAAGAGAATGTGAGGTCTCGCTGATGGCAGACCATGCAAGCGAACAGGCTGATATCGACCTGACTGAGCGAGGCAAGCTCCCTGCGCCGGAGCTGCCGAACCGCAAGGTATCGTTGATCGGTCGCGTGGCAGATATCCTGCTCGGCAAGGTCGCTACTCTTGTATTGACTACCCTCGCGCTGATGGTGGGGTTGGCGACCTTCATCATCTTGGCTCGTGGATCGCCCCTGGGGTGGAAGCCGGGGGTGACGGTTGGCCTCGTTCTCGCGAACCTTTCCGTTCTGCTGATGCTCGGGGCAGTGCTCGGCGGTCGGTTGACCCGGGTCTGGGTAGAGCGAAGGCGGGGTTCCGCCGGCGCGAGACTCCATGTGCGTCTCGTCCTCCTTTTCAGCGGCGTCGCCGTCGCGCCGACGATCGTTGTCGCATGCTTTGCGGTGGCGTTTTTCCATTTTGGCATTCAAGCATGGTTCAACGATCCCGTTCGCGAAGCGCTGTCCGGGTCGCTCCAAGTCTCCAGGGGGTACCTGGAGGAGCATCGCAACAATATCCGCGCGGTTGCCCTGGAGATGGCGAACGATCTGGCACGGGCAGGGCGCTATCTGTCCGCCGATCCGACTGTCTTCGCCGAGGTCCTCGATACGCAAACCACCCTGCGCGGTTTGACCGAAGCCGTTATCTATGAACCGACCACCGGCCAGGTTCTCGCAGCAGCCGGCATATTTGTCGGACTGGGGGTCGAGCCGCCGTCAGCGTCCGTGACCCAGCAAGCGCTGCGGGGCGATGTCGTGGTCCTGAACGGTGGCGACGGTACGCGTGTCCGGGCCGTGGTTCGGCTGGAGTCGACCCCGCCCCTGATGCTGATGATCGGCCGTCCGATCGATCCGTCGATCCTGCAGTATATGCATCGGACCGAGACCGCGGTCTCCGAATATCAAAGGCTCGATGAAAACCGCTCATGGCTTCAGATCGCCTTCGCGTGGATTTTCGCGATCGTCGCCTTACTGGTCCTCCTGGCGGCTGGACTGATCGGTCTTGTGATAGCGAATCAGATCGCGCGCCCGGTCGGCATGCTGATCAGCGCCGCCGAGCGCGTAAGGAGCGGCGATCTGCAGGTGCGGGTTCACGAAGCGGCGACCGGCGACGAACTGGCCGGCCTGTCGCGTGCGTTCAACAGGATGACGGGACAGTTGGCCGCGCAGCGCACCGAACTGATGGATGCGTACAGCCAGATCGACGAGCGACGGCGGTTTACGGAGACCGTTCTTTCAGGCGTGTCAGCAGGGGTTATCGGCCTGGATGACCAGGGACGAATTGAATTGCCGAACCGCACCGCGGACGAACTTCTGGGCCTCGATCTGATCACGGCGATCGGCCGTCCGCTTTCGGAAATTGTTCCCGAGTTCAGCGCTCTGTTCGCGGAGGTCGCGGGATCACCGGACAAGGCATGTACCGCGGAAATCCAGATCGGCCCCTCGACCAGGCGCCGGACGCTTCTTGTGCGCATCGGCGCCGAATTGTCTGCCGGCCGGACGAACGGCTATGTGGTCACGTTCGACGACATCACGGAGCTGCAGGCGGCCCAGCGTAAAGCAGCCTGGGCGGATGTCGCCAGGCGGATCGCCCATGAAATCAAAAATCCGCTGACCCCGATCCAATTGTCCGCCGAACGCCTCAAGCGGCGGTTCGCGAAGGAAATCCAGTCTGATCCAGAAACGTTCGCGCTGTGTGCCGACACCATCATCCGGCACGTCGGCGATATCGGCCGGATGGTCGATGAATTTTCGGCGTTCGCGCGCATGCCGCAGCCGATCATCAAACCCGATGACATCGGTCGCATCGCGAGGGAGGCGCTGGTTTTACAAAAGACGGCACGACCCGGTATCGTCTGGAACGTATCGATTCCGGAGCATGGACCGGTGGCACCCTGCGACCGGCGGATGGTGCGGCAGGCACTGACCAACCTTCTGCAGAACGCCGCCGATGCGGTTTCGATGCGGGAAGGAGCAGGGGTGATCGAGTTGACTGTCAGCGACAATGATGAGGATGTTGAAATCACGGTGGCTGACGATGGAATCGGATTGCCCGAGGACGATCGCTCGCGATTGACCGAACCTTATGTCACCCACAAGCCGAAGGGCACTGGATTGGGATTGGCGATCGTGAAAAAGATAATGGAAGACCATGGGGGTGCGATAGCTCTTGGTGACAATCCGAACGGCCCGGGAGCGGTAGCCGTGCTGAGACTGCCGAGGCATCGCCTGAAGGGGCTTCTAGAGGGCGATCTGAGGCAGGTTGCACATGGCGCATGACATACTGATCGTCGATGACGAACCGGACATCCGCCTGCTGATCGAAGGCATTCTTCGGGATGAGGGCTATGAAACCAGAGGGGCCGGTGACGCAAGCGCGGCGATCACGGCCTTCCGCGCCCGGCGTCCGTCACTGGTCATCCTGGATGTCTGGCTGCAAGGCTCGCGTATGGACGGGCTTGGCATCCTGGAAACGCTGCATGGGGAGGAACCGCACGTCCCGGTCGTCATGATTTCGGGACATGGCACGATCGAGATGGCTGTCGGCGCTATCCAGCATGGCGCCTACGATTTTATCGAGAAACCCTTTCAATCGGACCGCCTGCTCCTCGTGGTGCGCAGGGCCTTGGAAGCGGCGTCGCTGGCGCGAGAGAATGCAGAGCTTCGATTGCGGGCTGGCCCGGAAGCTACGCTGACAGGTGATTCGCCGATCATCGGGCAGCTTCGGTCCCAGGTCGAAAGGGTCGCGCCAACGGGTTCCCGCGTGATGATCTTCGGGCCGGCCGGCTCCGGCAAGGAAGTCGTCGCTCGGATGATACACACCCGCTCGCGGCGCGCCGGCGGGCCGTTCGTGGTCATGAACTGCGCCACGCTCAATCCGGCGCGCTTCGAAGAGGAACTGTTCGGCCTGGAGGCGGGGACCGACCCGCTGACGCATCCTCGCCGCGCCGGCGTCCTTGAGCGGGCACACGGCGGAACGCTCCTGCTCGACGAAGTTTCGGACATGCCGCTTGAGACGCAGGGCAAGATCGTTCGTGCTCTTCAGGATCAGACCTTCGAACGCGTTGGCGGAAGCTCTCGGGTGAAAGTCGACGTCCGTGTGCTGTCGGCGACGAATCGGGACTTGCAGGCGGAAATCGCCGCGGGACGATTCCGCGAGGATCTCTATTATCGTTTGGCTGTCGTTCCCATGCGCGTTCCGGCATTGCGCGAGCGGCGGGAGGACGTGCCAAGCCTGGCTCAGCATTTCATTGCTCGGTCCGCCGAGACTTCCGGAATTCCGGTCCGTAACCTCTCGGCTGACACGTTGGCCGCACTTCAAGCCTACGACTGGCCGGGAAATGTGAGGCAACTGCGCAATCTCATGGACTGGCTCTTGATCATGGCCCCTGGCACCGCCAGTGACCCGATACGGGCGGATATGCTGCCGCCGGAGATCGGATCGAGGGCCCCCGCACTTCTGAATATCGATCCTGCCGCCGATATCATGTCCCTGCCGCTGCGGGAGGCGCGGGACTTGTTCGAGACCCAATACCTGCATGCGCAATTGCTGCGATTTGGCGGCAATATTTCCAGGACAGCGCAGTTTGTCGGCATGGAGCGTTCGGCCTTGCACCGAAAGCTCAAGCAACTTGGCGTGAATTCGGACGAGCGCGTGGGTGGTTGAAGGCGTGCCGTCAGGTTTCCATACCAACGAGACCGCGCGCGAAATCATTGGCGTCGAACGGCCGCAGGTCGTTCGCTTTCTCCCCGACGCCCACGGCATGAATCGGTAGGCCGAACGTCTCGGCGAGCGCGATGACGACGCCCCCCCGAGCGCTTCCGTCCAGTTTCGTGACGATAAGGCCTGTGACGTCGACCATCTCCTTGAACACCTTGACCTGCTGGACGGCGTTCTGGCCGGTGGTCGAATCAAGCACCAACAGGACGTCATGCGGGGCGGTGGGGTCTATCTTCCTGATGACCCTGATGATCTTGGCTAACTCATCCATCAGCGCGGCCTTGTTGTGCAGGCGGCCCGCGGTGTCGATCAGCAGGACGTCGGCCCCTTCGCTCTGCGCCTTCGCCAAGGCGTCGTAGGCGAGGCCCGCGGCATCGGCATTGACGGCCCCGGCCACGACGGCGGCTCCCGCCCTTTCACCCCAGACTTGCAACTGTTCGACGGCGGCGGCCCTGAACGTATCGCCCGCCGCCATGACAACCTTCTTGCCCTGCGCGCGGAACGTCGTTGCAAGCTTGCCAATCGTCGTCGTCTTTCCGGTGCCGTTGACGCCAACGACGAGAATGACCTGTGGTTTCAGATCGGGGTTCAACGCCAGGGGCCGGGCGACGGGTTCCAGGATTCCCGCCAACTCTTCAGCCAGCGCCTCCTTCACCTCGATATCCGTGACCTCCTTGCCGAACCGGGACCGCCGGAAACCGG
This sequence comes from Rhodopila sp., assembly GCF_035548235.1. Classification (GTDB taxonomy): domain Bacteria; phylum Pseudomonadota; class Alphaproteobacteria; order Acetobacterales; family Acetobacteraceae; genus Rhodopila. The sequence goes on along the minus strand of NZ_DASZTJ010000014.1, from coordinate 4,507 downwards.
CAATCACCCGGCTTGCCGCGTTCGTTCCGAGGTCGGATGCAATTAGCAGTTCCTCAAGCTCCTCCAGCGCTTCGTCATCGAGGCGCCGCTTGGTGAAGACAGAGGTTATGCCGCCAGACAGCTTTTGCGTGCTGCGCGACAGTCCTTCCTTCAGGCGTGAGAAGAGACCCCCTAAGGCCATCAGGCTGCCTCCGCCAGCAGTGTCGTATCGCGTACATCCCTGACCACGGCACTGACAAGTCGGTTGGACGGCACGGGCGCGGTCAGGGACGTCACCGCGAAGTGCTCCGAATGTCCGGTGACTTCCGTTTCAGTCAGCAGCGAAATCGTCGTTCCGATCATCGATCGCAAATAGGCGTATGCCTGGGCGTCACCGGCCGCGCGAAGGATGGCAGCCCGTTCCTTGCGAACCGGCTTGGGAACCTGCGGCATCCGCGCCGCCGGCGTGCCGGGACGTTCGCTGTAAGGAAAAACGTGCAGGTATGGGACGGCGGCGTCCTGCACGAATCGCAGCGTCTCGTTGAACGCGGTTTCCGTCTCCGTCGGAAAGCCGGCGATCAGGTCGGCCCCGATCGCGATGCCGGGACGGAGGCGGCGCGCCTTTTCGATGACGGCGAAAGCATCTGATGTCAGGTGCCGCCGCCGCATGCGCTTCAGGATGATGTCGCTGCCCGCCTGAAGCGACAAATGCAAATGCGGCATCAGCCGGGGTTCCTCGGCGATCAAGCGCCACAGGTCGTCGTCGATCGCCGCCGGATCGATCGAGGAGAGCCGAAGCCTCGGCAATTCGGGTACGGCTGCCAGCACCCGGCGGATCATCTGGCCCAGCGTCGGTTCGCCGGGCAGGTTCTCGCCGAAAGACGCTATGTCGACACCGGTGAGGACGATCTCCTGGTATCCCTGAAGCGTAAGGGTCCTTGCCTGCTCCGCGATGGCGCCGATCGGCACGGACCGGTTGGGGCCGCGGCCGAACGGGATGATGCAAAACGTGCAGCGATGATTGCAGCCCTGCTGCACCTGCACGAACGCGCGCGCTCGATAAGAAAATTCAGTCACGAGATGGGGGGAGGTCTCTCGCGCGGCCTGAATGTCCGTGACGAGCGACCCCGCGTCGGGCGTCCAGCTTTCCGGCTTGAGCTTGTCGCTGTTGCCCAGCAGCCTGGTCACGTTCGGCAGGTTGCGCCAGGCGGCCGGGTTGATTTGGACGGCGCATCCGGTGACGACGATGTTCGCGTCAGGTCTCTCGCGGGCCAGCTTGCGGATCGCCTGCCGGGCCTGGCGTTCCGCCTCGGCCGTCACCGCGCAGGTATTGACGATGACCGTGTTGGTGGACCCGGCCGCGAGATCGCTCATGACTTGGCTCTCGTAGGCATTGAGCCGGCAGCCGAATGTGAGTACCTCGACACTCATGGCGACGTGAGTTCCCCGGTAAACACCATGGTAGCGTCTCCGGCCATGTTAACATGCCCGTTGTCCTGCCATGCAATATCGAGGGTGCCCCCGTCCACGATGACCCGAACTGCGCGGCCGGTCAGACCACGGCGGGCGGCGTTGACCGCGGTCGCGCAGGCCCCGGAGCCGCAGGCCAGCGTCAAGCCAGACCCACGTTCCCACACGCGCAGCCTGATGGTCGATGGATCCAGGATCTGGGCGAAGCCGATATTCGCCCGCTCCGGAAACAAGGGATCATGCTCGTAGCGCGGCCCCAGACCCGTGATATCGCAGGCTTCAAGGTCGTCGACAAAGAACGTCGCATGGGGATTGCCCATGCTGGCCGCCGCCGGATCTCCCGGCAGCGCAAGGTGAAGCGTGTCCATGGGACGGGCGAGCGGTATCGCATCCCAATCCAGCCGGGCTGGTCCCATGTCGACTTCGATTTGCCCGTTCGCCAGGCGCCGTGCGTGAAGCAGGCCGGCCGCCGTCCTGATGGACGCTGCGCTTGTCCCTTTCTCCCGCATGATGATGTCCGCCACGCAGCGCGTCGCGTTTCCGCAGGCCCCAGCCACGCTGCCATCCGCGTTGTAGATCTGCATGAGGCCATCTGCCTGGGCGTCGCTTTTCAGGCAGATCAGTTGGTCGCATCCGATCCCGCGATGCCGGTCCGCCAGCATCGCGAAGGAAGACGTATCGAGGTCAAGCGGCCTGACGCGTTCGTCGAATATGACGAAGTCGTTGCCGCAACCGTGCATCTTGATGAAACGCCTGAGCATCACCCGGCATATAGAGAACTGGAAACGTTCCCACCATGCCTAGTAGCGCGGGTCAGGACGCGAGAAACCGAAGATGTGTCCCTGACCGCTCCGCCGGCCGACGCGACGGAGAGATCTTACGCCGGGGAAAATCGGGGGACCGATACCTGATCGGCAACCTGGCCGGTCTCACGTGCCGGGCCCTGGTCCCTGATCATATAGCCACGACCCCAGATCGTCCCGATGATCCCGTCACCGCCGGCGAGGGTGAGCTTTTTTCGCAGCTTACAGACAAAAACATCGATGATCTTAACTTCGGGTTCATCCATGCCGCCGTAAAGATGGTTCAGGAACGCCTCTTTCGTCAGAACCATGCCCTTCCGCAACACCAGAAGCTCCAGGATCGCATACTCCTTGCCGGTCAGATGGACGATCTTGCCATCGATCGACACCTCGCGGCTGTCGAGATTCAACGCCAGGCGCCCCACGGTCACCGTGGGCTGGCTGAAGCCCTTGCTGCGGCGGACGATCGCCTGCATCCGCGCCAGCAACTCGGCGCGATCGTACGGCTTGGTGATGAAATCATCGGCGCCGAGGCTTAGGGCCTTCACCCGGGCCTGGGGCAGCGTCACGCCTGAAAGGATCAGGACGGGCGTATCGTTGCGTGCGATACGCATGCGGCGGACGACTTCGAACCCTTCAATATCGGGAAGGGCGAGGTCCAGAAGAACGATGTCATATTCATAGTGACGCAAGAGTTCGAGAGCGTCTTCACCGCTATCCGTTTGATCGGCAACAGCCCCCGCGGCTTTAAGCATCAGCGTGATGCCGCGAGCCGCAATAAGATCGTCTTCCACCAGCAGGACGCGCATTGAACACTTCCTCGAAACGTCGTGGACAGGCTATACCACTATAGCGTGTCATCCGCCAAATGGTTTTCAACATATTAGTGTAATTTTTACGATTGACCAGCAAACTGGGTCTTCGGAATCAGAACCAACAGGATACATGGGCGTTATTTAGAAAATATAATGCAAAAAAGACACCTAAGTCTCGAGGAAAGGCTTGACTCGGCGCGGGGCGCAATCCAATCAGTAGGCCACGCACCTCTCCTGGGGCGCGTTTCGAGCGTGCGAGGATTGGTGGTCGAATTGGCAGGGTTTCGCGACACAGCCGCGATCGGGGACAGGCTCGACCTCATTTCCCGAGGCGGCTCGCGCGTCGCGGGAGAAGTCATCGGATTCCAAGGCGACCGCGTGGAGGCGATGACATACCACCCGGTCGAGGGCCTGGCCGGGGGAACGCCGGTCGAGTTACTGACCCAGTCGCAGTCGCAACTCTTCCCCTCAGGCCACTGGCTCGGCCGGGTGATCGATCCGCTCGGCCATCCGATCGACGGGTGCGGACCTCTGTTGCGGGGACCCGCGCCACGTTCGACGCGTGTATTGCCGCCGGACGCCAACGCACGGGCCCGGGTCGGCCCTCCCATCGAGTTGGGAGTCCGGGCGCTCGACTTGTTCGCGACGTGCCGGGAAGGTCAGCGTCTGGGCCTGTTCGCCGGCTCCGGCGTGGGAAAGTCGACACTCTTGTCCATGCTGACCCGCGGCACGGCATGCGATGTCGTGGTGCTCGCGCTGGTCGGGGAACGCGGGCGAGAGGTGCGAGAGTTCATCGAGGACGACCTGGGGGCAGAGGGGCTTGCGCGTGCCGTCGTGGTCGTCGCGACGTCGGACACACCGCCTTTGATGCGGCGCCAATGCGCGTACACCGCCATGACCGTCGCGGAGTTTTTCCGCGATCAGGGTAAGTCCGTCCTCTTATTGATGGACAGCGTAACCCGCTTCTGCCTGGCCCTGCGGGAGATCGGCTTGTCGCTTGGGGAGCCGCCGGCGACGCGGGGTTATCCGCCGAGCGTGTTTGCGGAACTGCCAAGGTTGCTGGAGAGGGCAGGGCCTGGGGCAACGTCTCCCGAAGGGACCGCCGGCCAGATTACCGGCCTGTTCACCGTCCTGGTCGAAGGCGACGACCACAACGAGCCCGTCGCCGATGCGGTGCGAGGCATCCTGGACGGTCATATCGTCATGGAGCGGAGAATCGCCGAGGGCGGCAGATACCCGGCGATCGATGTCCTGCGGTCGCTCTCCCGGCTGGCGTCGACATGCCTCAACGAACATCAGGCGGCGCTGGTTCGGCGCGCGCGGGCGATCCTGTCGCTTCATGCGGACATGATCGACATGGTACGATTGGGGGCATACCGGGGCGGAAGCGACGCGGCCGTGGACGAGGCCTTGCGGCTGACGCCCGTCATCGAAGGACTC
>NZ_DASZTJ010000013.1:0-6616 GCF_035548235.1 Rhodopila sp. | reverse complement strand
CGTTGGCGGCAGGGCGACCTTGTGATGTGGGACAACCGCGCGGTGCTGCACACGGCGAGCCTGTTCGATCACGCGAAGTACCAGCGGCTGATGTACCGCACGACGGTGGCGGGGAACGCCCCGGCGCTGGCGGCATAGGCTTCGCCCCGAGCTTCATCCTGAGCCTCCCCCCGTCCTGGCCCGGTCAAGCCGGGGGGACGCCGGCCGCGATCACCCCGCGATCATCCGCCCCAGCGGCCGGCCGGCGAACAGGTGGACGTGCAGGTGCGGCACCTCCTGCCCTGAGTGCTCGCCCGTGTTCGCCAGCAGCCGATAGCCAGGCGCCTCCAGTCCCAGGTCCCGAGCGACCTTGCCCACCGCGCGGATGAAGCCGGCGATCTCGGCGTCCGATGCCTGGGCGCTGAAATCCGCGAAGGAGCAGTACGGGCCCCGCGGCACCACCAGGATATGGGTCGGCGCCAGGGGGTTGATGTCGTGGAACGCGACCGCCCACTCGTCCTCATACACTCTGCGGCTGGGGATCTCGTCGCGCAGGATCCGCGCGAAGATGTTGTTCGGATCGTAAGGGGGCAGACCGCTGACGGCCATGGCGTCATTCCTCCGGACGGATTGCGAATGAGGACGCCGCCCTTATGTCACGGCCGGGCGCGTGGAAGCTAGCCGCGCCGGATCAGGGGATTTTCGACGTCCCCGGCTTCAGCGCCGCCAGCAGGGGCTTGGGCCGCGCGGCCTTCTCCGCGATGCCGCTGATCCCCTCGCGGCGGGTCAGTTCGGCCCAGACCTGCTCCGGCGTCACGCCGCACGACACCCACAGGACCACGAGGTGGTACAGCACGTCGGCACTCTCGGCGATCACCGCGTCCTTGTTTCCGGCGACCGCCTCGATCAGGCATTCCACCGCCTCTTCGCCGAATTTCTGCGCGACCTTGGTGATGCCGCGCGACAGCAGCCGGGCGGAGTGGCTGACATTGGGATCGGCTTCCCGCCGGCCGAGGACGACGGTGTGCAGGCGGTCCATCACCCCCGCCTCCGACGGGGCGCCCGCCAGCAGCGGGGCGAGGCGCTGCTTGATCGCCTTGCGCGCTTTCCGCTTGCGGCCGGCTTTCGCCGACAGCAACGGATCGAGGCCGCTCCCCATGGTCTTGGTCTTCTTAGCCATTTCAGGCGGCCTTTCGCGGCAGCCGGACCGGCAGGCCGGCCTGGGCAAGGGCTTCCTTCACCTGCGCGACGGTAAACGTGCCGAAATGAAACACACTCGCGGCGAGCAGCCCGGTGGCCCCCGCCTGGGCGCCCTCCACGAAATGCTGCAGCGTGCCGACGCCGCCCGAGGCGATGACCGGGACCCGCACCGCCGCACAAGCCGCGCGCAGCAGGTCGAGGTCGAAGCCCTTGCCCGTGCCGTCACGGTCCATGCTGGTCAGCAGGATCTCGCCGGCGCCCAGGGACACGACCTGCTGGCACCAGGCGATCGCGTCGATCCCGGTATCGCGCCGGCCGCCATGGGTGAAGACCGACCACTTGCCGGGGCCGGTCTGCTTCGCGTCGACCGCCACGACCACGCACTGGCTGCCGAATTTCGTCGCCGCTTCCCGCACCAGGTCCGGCCGCGCCACGGCCGCCGAGTTCAGGCTGCACTTGTCGGTGCCGGCCAGCAGCAGGCGGCGCATGTCCTCGGTCGAGCGGATCCCGCCGCCGACGGTCAGCGGCAGGAACACCTTCGCCGCCGTCCGCGACACGACGTCCAGGATGGTGTCGCGGTTCTCATGGCTGGCGGTGATGTCGAGGAATGTCAGTTCATCCGCGCCGGCCGCGTCGTACACCGCGGCCTGCTCCACCGGATCGCCGGCGTCGCGCAGAGAGACGAAGTTCACGCCTTTGACGACGCGTCCGTCCTTCACGTCCAGGCAAGGAATCACACGCAGTTTCAGCATGGCAGGCAACTTTTGAAAGGGCTGGGGCGCCGGATGCAAGCGTCTATGCATGCATCCACGGCAAATAGGGTATTCGCCCCGGATCAGTCGTGAACTTATCTAGACAAAGGGGCGTGCCGGGACTCACGCGAACAACGCCAGGGCCTCCGCCGGAGCGACTCGGCCGTCGTACAGCGCTCGGCCCACGATGACGCCCTTGATCCGGGTGCCCGCTGCGACCCGCTTCAGTGCCGCCAGGTCGGCCAGGGACCCGACCCCGCCCGAGGCGATCACGGGCGTGGTCAGCCGGTTCGCCAGGTCGACGGTCTGCTCGAGGTTCAGCCCGCCCAGCATGCCGTCGCGGCCGATATCGGTGTAGATGATGGCGCTGACCCCCGCGTCCTCGAACCGCAGCCCGAGGTCGGCGGCCGGCATCGTGGAGGTCTCGGCCCAGCCTTCGGTGGCGACGAAGCCGTCGCGCGCGTCGATGCCGACGGCGATGCGGCCGGGAAAGGTCCGGCAGGCGTCGTGGACCAGGGCAGGGTTCTTCGCCGCGGCGCTGCCCAGGATGACGCGCGTGATCCCGGCGTCCAGCCACGCCGCGATGCCGGCCAGATCGCGGATGCCGCCGCCCAGTTGCACCGGAATGGCGACATTGGCCAGGATCGCCCGGACCGCGTCGCCGTTCACCGGCTTGCCGGCGAAGGCGCCGTTGAGGTCGACCACGTGCAGCCAGGCGAACCCCGCCGCCTGCCAGGCGCGGGCCTGCGCGCCGGGATCGGACGAATAGACCGTGGCCTTCGCCATGTCGCCGCGGCGCAGCCGCACGCATTGCCCGTCCTTCAGGTCGATCGCGGGATACAGCGTCAGTCCGGTCATTCGGGCGTCTCGGCCGTGCCCTTGGGCGGACGCAGGCGCTTGTAGAAGAAATAGCCGCTGACCACCTTGCCGCGGATCAGCGCGTATTCCGGGTGCTCGCCCCAGCGGACATAGCCCATCGACTGGTACAGCCGGATCGCCGCCGTCTGCGTCTCCCGCACGTCCAGGTTCAGGACGTGGTAGCCGAGTTCCCGCGCGCGGTCCTCGACCCCCTGGGTCAGCATGCGCGCCAGGCCGTGGCCGCGGGCATAGGGCGCGACATAGGCGTGCATGAGGTTGGCGGAGAAAGCCTGCGCTTCGTTGTTGCGCGGCGGGCGGACCAGGATGGCGGACCCGACGATGTCGCCGTTCAGCCGCGCGACGAACAGCTCGCGTTCGGGAACCAGAAGGACGCCGCGGAAATAGGATTCCAGGGCGCGCCGGCCGGGCGGCGTGACCCAGCCGAACCCGCCGCCGTCGATGATCGCGGCGTCCGTCGCCTCGCACAGCGCGTGCAGGTCGGTTTCGGCGAATTCCTTCAGCCGTTCGACGAACAGGATGGGCTGGATCTCGGCGTCGGCGGACATCAGCGCGGCGTCCACGTCAGGAAGTTGCCCAGCAGGCGGATCCCGACATCCTGGCTCTTTTCGACGTGGAACTGCGTGCCCGCGCGATTGCCGGCCACGACGATGGCGGGCACGATGCCGCCATAATCGGTGGTCGCGATGGTCTGGTCCGGCCGGCCGCCGGTCAGGGCATAGCTGTGCACGAAGTAGACATGGTCACCCGGGACCAATCCGTCCAGGAGAGGATGCGATCCGGGAACGAATTCCAGCCCGTTCCATCCCATCTGCGGCAGGCGCAGGCCCGGGACGTTCATTTCGGCCACGTCGCCCTGGATCCAGCCGAACCCGGGGGTGATCCGATGCTCCAGCCCGCGCTGCGCCATCAACTGCATGCCCACGCAGATGCCCAGGAACGGCGTGCCGGCATCCGTCGCGGTCTCGATCGCGTCGCGCATGCCCGGCACGGCGGCCAGGCCGTCGGCGCAATCGGCGAAGGCGCCCTGGCCGGGCAGCACGATGCGATCGGCCGCGGCGACGATTTCGGGGTTGGCGGTGACGTCGACGCGCGCTGCGATCCCCGCGCGCTCTGCGGCCAGCGCCAGCGCCCGCGACGCCGACGCCAGGTTGCCGCTGCCGTAATCGACGACGGCGACGCGGATCATGCCACGCCCGGCCGGTAGCGGGCTTCCAGGTCGGGACGGTGGACCAGCAGGCGTTGCATCGCCTCGATCTCGTCACGGCCGCCGAAGACATGGACCAGCACGTAGCCGCGCCGTTCCAGCGACCAGCGGCGCAGGTCGTTGCCGGTCAGGCCCAGGATCGCCGCCAGCCCGGACATCAGCAGCACTGCCAGGCCGCCATGGGTCAGCGTCACGATCAGCAAGCCGGCGACGAAGGCGAGGACCGCCGGAATCCAGGCGCAATGCGCCGCCAGCCAGAGCGGGCCGAAGACCAGCGCGCCCCAGGCGAACCGTTCCGGCACCAGGATCGGTTCGGCGTTCGGCTTCAGATGCGTGCTGTAGAACGTCACAGCGCCCCCTTGGTGGAGGGGATCGCGTTCCCCACCCGCGGATCGAGCTCCGTCGCCGCGCGCATGGCCCGAGCGGCGGCCTTGAAGCAGGCTTCGGCGATGTGGTGGGCGTTGCGGCCGGTCTTGCGGGTCACATGCAGCGTCACCAGCGCGTTGAACGCCAGCGCCCGGAAGAACTCCTCGAACAGCTCTGTGTCCATGTCGCCGATCTTGGCCTTGTCGAAAGCGACGTCCCAGACCAGGAACGGCCGGCCGGAAATGTCGACGGCCGCTTCGGCCAGGGTCTCGTCCATCGGGATCACCGCGTGGCCGAAGCGGCGGATGCCCCGCTTGTCGCCCAGCGCCCGGGCGAAGGCGGCGCCGAGGACGATGCCGATATCCTCGGTGGTGTGGTGGTAGTCGATGTGCAGGTCGCCCTCGGCGCGGATGGTCAGGTCGAACATTCCGTGGCGGGCGAAGGCGGTCAGCATGTGGTCGAGGAAGCCGATGCCGCTGTCGATCTCCGACTCGCCGGTGCCGTCGAGATCGAGCGTCAGGCTGATCGCGGTTTCCGAGGTCTTGCGCGTGATGGCGGCGGTGCGGGACATGATGACGGTTTCCCTACAGCGGCAAGGGGGGCAGGTCCAGGGTTTGTGTCGAGGCGGTGACGCCAGGCCCCGTGGGGCATCAGGACAGCCGCGCGGGTTCGCACCCCCGCGTCCCGGCCCGGCTCGACCGGGTCGTCGCGTGCCTCAGGGGGACGTACCTCAGGGGACGTACCTCAGGGGAACGTGCCTCAAGGGGAAAGATGGCCCGGTCGAGCCGGGACGCGGTGGCGGGAGGGCCAGGATCAACGCCGGCGGGTGCGATCCCGCCCGGCCCCCGAAGCGCCTACAGCAGCGACCGCCGCGCCTCCAGGAACTCCTGCACCGCCGCCGCCAGCTTGTCGCACTCCGCGTCGCCGATCGGCAGGCACAGCGTCATCATCCCCCGCCGCGCCAGCCAGATCCCGTGCGCCAGCATGTCGAAGAAGAACAGCTCCTTCAGCTTCTGGTCCGCCTTCGCCGCATCCGCCGGGTTGCGGATCGGCGCGGTGGTGAAATGCACCGCCAGCATCGAACCGATCCCGGTGAACTGCATCGCCGCGCCGGCTGCCTTGCACAGGCCGTTCAACCGCTCCCGCAGCGCGTCCCCCCGAGCGTTCAGGGCGCGCGCGGCGTCGGCGGTGTAGACGTCGGTCAGGCCGGCCAGGCCCGCCGACATGGTCAGGATGTTGTTGTTGAACGTCCCCGCGTGCGGCAGCGCGTCCGACCGCCTGGGATCGAACAGGTCCATGATCTCCGCCCGGCCGCCGAACGCGCCGAACGACATGCCGCCGCCGATATACTTGCCGAACGTGGTCAGGTCCGGCTTCACCCCGATCACCGATTGCAGGCCGCCGGGGGCGAGGCGGGACGTCATCACCTCATCCAGCACCAGCAGCGCGCCCACCCGTTCCGTTTCCGCCCGCAGCATGTGCAGGAAATCGTGCGAGGCCGGGACGCACCCGCCGCTGCCGATCATCGGCTCCAGGATCACCAGCGCCAGCGCCGCGGCATGTTCGGCGATCAGCGTCCGGGTCGCCTCGATGTCGTTGTAGGTCGCCAGCACGTAGTCGAACGGGGCGTTGATGGGGGAGCCGCCGCCGGCAAAGCCGAAGACCGCGCCGTGATAGCCGCCGTTGAACACCATCACTTTCGGCCGCCGCGTGTAGATGCGGGCCAGCGAGATCGCCAGCAGGTTCGCCTCGGTGCCGGAATTGGTGAAGCGCACCCGCTCCAGCCCGAACCGCTCGCATACCGCGCGGGCGAACCGGACTTCGGTCATGTTCGACGCGCCGTAGCTGATGCCGCTGTCCAGCGCCTTGTCCAGCGCGGCACGGATCACCGGATGGGAATGGCCGTACAGCCCGGCGGTGTATTCGCCCAGGAAATCGACGAACTCATGCCCGTCGGCGTCCCACATCCGGCAGCCCGCCGCGCGGGTCATCGCCAGCGGGAACGGCGCGTAGTGCAGCACGGTGCGGGTGTTGCCGCCGGGCATGACGCCCGTCGCCTCCACATAGCGGGCGAGGCTGTTCGGGTTGCCGGTGACATAGGCTTCCTTCACCTCGTTCAGGGCGGCGTCGATGCTGGCGTTGCGCAGGCTGGTTTCGCTCATGAAGTCCCCCGCGGGATAGGCCCGGTCAGGGCAAGTTTGCGCGGCCGCGCCCCATGGCGCAATGCATTAGGGTG
>NZ_DASZTJ010000012.1:0-12358 GCF_035548235.1 Rhodopila sp. | reverse complement strand
GAGCATGCAGCGCTGGTCGGCACCTATGCCCATGCGCTGTCGATCACCTTCCTGGCCGGCGCGGCGATCGCCGCCTGCGCCTTCGCGATGGTGCTGTTCCTGCCCGAACGCCCGCTGCGTGGCAGCCAGGGGGGCGCCTAGTACCTCCGCACACTGGTTTTGACCGGTTGGACGGCGGGCTGCCCGCGATTGTCTGTCCACTGGGTTGTGGCCCTGCTCAGGGCGGCGGCTTTCGACCCAAGCACGTCATTTGCAACTGCGTTCGGCTGTCCCAGAAGCGGACCTTCGCGCGTGCGCCCTGCCGACGGCTTCGCGCCCATCCGGGACCTAAGATTGAACGATCGACATTCCCCCAACCGGACGGTCCGCCATCACTCCCAATCGCGTAACATTTCTGCCCTAAAGGCGCATTCTCCGCCTGGCTGCATTCAGCAGTAACTCAGGAGAGCGTATTATGGAGAAAGGCTTACGATTCCCGTCACGATACGCCGCCCTCTCAATCCTACCCATCACCCAAATTCCAACATAGCTCCATCACCTAGAGGATTGATCCATGAACGAAGCGTGGATTCTTCAAGCGGCTGAAATTCGGCGTCCGTTTTCTCGGGCGACCTGGATCCCCCTTCGTGCGTCGCTCAATGAGGAGAAGGGCGACGTGAAGGAAGTGGGGTATGTCAGCGACGTATTCGCTTGCGGCTCCGTTGCCTTTCCCAAACAGCATCGCGCACTCGCCGAGCGCTTGAGTTGGAGCGACATCGGCATCGGGCAAACCGTGGCACCGTATGCGTACTCGGATGGTCATTACTCGTCGATCGATGAATATCAATACAACGACAAGGAGCCCATCGGGATCAATCTCGTTTTCGAGCATCCGCAGCCCGTGGTCGGTGGCCGGCAGTGGATCCTCAATCCGGATCTTGTGGTCGCACTTCGCCTTATTAAGGAGGGGCAGAACTGGGTCAGGCCTGAAGAGGACTTTGTCGTGGTCGCCAGGGAGCTGCTCGACCGCGATGGCAGCCATAGCCTGATCGAGATCAAGCGCGAGTTCCTGATGGACTACCTGGCCGCGCGCGGCCTGTTCCTTCGTCTGTCCTATTACCGCCAGCGCGTCGAGAACGTGGCCGACCTCAAGGACAGTCCCTATGCCGGGCTGACAGAGATCCAGGAGCAGCGTGAAGGAGGAAGGTATGAGCTACGCATCAACGAGCTGAACGCCGTGTTCGGCGGGAGTTGGGCGTTGTTTCGCGTGTGGCGCACCGACGTCGACGAGGAGGAGGACGCGCCGGTGATGAGCCCTGAGACGAACGATAACACCGCCTCAGAAAGCGCCGAAGGCCATCGAAGTGGCTACCCCGGCGTGCGCGTCCAAGGCGAATTTTGGCGAGACGAGTGGATCGAACATCAGGGAAAGAGCACGCGTGTGCGCGGGGACCAGGATCAGAATCTGCCGCACTTCATCGTCGACACTGACGGTTCGCGCAAGTTCTCGACCGAGCTCAACAACCAAGACATCGGACGGTGGCTCTGGTTCCGCCCGTCTGTGGTCAATGAGATTCTGAGCCATCGAGGCTTTTCCCTGAAATGGTATACGGCGGAAACCGGCGCGATCCGATCCACCTCGGGATATTCAACCCATTTCGGGATCAACGCCTCGGACCTTATCACCGTCTACGCCTACGACATCGCTAGGCTACCCGCCTGGGAGCAGTTCCTGTGGGCCGCGAGCAATGTCGCGCCGGAGGGCAAAGTCAGCGCCGAACTCCTCGCCTCCCAGGTAAAGGCGCAGCCAGCGGAGACCAGTGCCGTGGAAGAGGTGCTGTTTCGGTGCATGCGGCTGCTGGAGGCAGACTTCCGCAAGACATTCGGCGTGTCGCTGTTCTCGCATGAGATTGACGATGCCGCGTTGATGCAGCACGTCTCTCGCTTTTCGAGCAAAGATCAGGCGTCGCTCTTGGGGCTATCCAAGGAACTCGTTCGGATTTTCTCCGACCGGCTCGATGTGCGCTCTCTTCGGAAGCTGTCCAACCACCCCGACAAGGAGAAGTTGGGCTCCAACAAGTTGCTGCAGAGCATCTTGGCCCAGAAGGTCGGAGAGGCACGCGCGCGCGAGGTCTTCGCTGCTATCGCCGGCGCCTACGACATGCGCGTTGGTGACGCGCACCCAACAAGCTCAAAGATCGGCGAAGCCCTTAAGCTCGCCGGCATCGATACCACGGCGTCGCACCTGCGGCAGGGCGAGCAGTTGATCCGCAACTTCGGCTACGCTGTCTGGTGCACCGGCAGTCTGATCTTCGGAGGCCACGAGTAAAGTGAGGGATAAGCCGTTTGCCGCCGAAGACGGGTGATGGTCCTATGGCGGCAGGTCGACGGATCGGCGATGAACGGTGGCAATCAGTTTTGAGTTGGCCGCCGGCACCGCGGGTTGTAGTTCTCTTTAGACAGCAGCTCTTCTTTGTCGCAATGCCGGACGAGTGTCGAGGGTCGTGCCTGCGCGGCTTGAACAAGTTGATCTTGTCGTAGTCTGACTACGACAAGATCAACGATCCCAAATCACCGATAACTTGCGCGGGCGGTTGCGGGACGACCAAGATTTACTGAACAGTATAGATGGCTATCCGGCCAAGAGTTGGTACGATTTGGAGTAGTTCGCATCGCGTGAGTTTTATGGAAGTTTCCATCCGCTATAGAATCTTCGGAATATCTGGAATATTGGGTTGTAATCTCGAAGCGGACATTCCCCTTCCGGCCAGTCCCGGCCGGGGGCTGAACGTCTGGTATCCATATCGGACGCCCGGAAGCGGACCAGTAGGAAGCCACCCGAAACGATCGGTCCAGGGGAAACCTACTTGGGCAGGCGAACGTCGCGGGCACATGGGGCCACGACGCCGGAGTGCCGCTGCCGCAACCGGTCAAAACTTCTGTGCCAAGGTACCAGGGACCTGCTCTAGCCAACCGCCATCGCGATCAGCCTCAGCGCCGCCCACAGGCCGGCGATCGACGGAACCTCGCAGCACCAGCCCAGGTAGCCGTCCGGCCGCGTCAGCCAGGTCATGCCCGGCGCGGCGCCGAACGCCGCGGCAAAGGCGCCGGCGGCGTCGTGCAGCACCGGCACGTCCTCCCGGTCCGCCTCCGCCCCCGCTCCCACCCCCGTCCCGGTCCCAGTCCCTGTCCCTGTCCTCTGGGGGGCGACGATGAAGCCGCTCGTCGCCTCGCCGACGGTGGCGCGCAGCAGGGCCAACATCTCCACGAACGCGTCGACCCGCGCATCCGCCGCGTCCAGATAGGCGAACAGCACATGGCGCCCGCGCCCGAGCCGTTCGTGCAGCCGGAACGACTGCTCGACATAGGCGCGGCGGAGCGGTCCGGCATCCGGCACGCGGTCGCCGGCGGCGAGCAAGGCGTCGGCCGTGCCAGCCCCATCGTCCCGGACGATGGCGCTGCCGCGGTAGCCGACCAGAAGCTGCGTCTCCCGCATCCCCGGCATCGGCGCGCGCTGCATCAGCGACTCGTTCAGCGCGCGGCTGGTGTTCTCGACCACGTCCAGCCCGACGGCGCGGCGCTCCGCCGCATAGCTGTCCAGCAGGCCCGGGGCGGCCAGGCCGCGCTTCGCCAGCGCCAGCTTCCAGGCGAGGTTATGGGCGTCCTGCAGGCCGGTGTTCATGCCCAGCCCGCCGATGGGCGGATGCAGATGGGCCGCGTCCCCGGCGAGGAAGACGCGGCCCCGCGCGTAGTGCGACACGATCCGGTGGCTGACCCGATAGACCGAGGACCAGTGCAGCGAGGACAGCTTCGTCCCCGCCGGCAGCAGCGGCGCCATCAGGGCCGTGATCCGGTCCAGCGACGGCGGGGCCGGCGCCTCGGTCCCGGTCGTCGCCCCGGCGGCGACGTCCGGGGCGGTCCCGTCGGCTGGACCGGGCTCGTCCGGCAGGACGGTCGACAGCCGGTAGCGCTGCTGCGATCCCGCGACCGGGACCGCCACCAGCGTCGTGCCCGCCCGGTCGGCGGTCCCGCTGTGGTTGAAGCGATAGAGGCGCCCGCGCGGCAGGTTCCAATCGACCTCCAGGTCCGCCAACACGAAAGCCTGCGGATACTGCCCGCCCTCGAAATCGAGTCCCAGGACCGATCGCACCTTGCTGTGCGCCCCGTCGCATCCGACCAGCCAGCGGCAGCCGATCGTGCGAACCGCCTGGTCCGGCCCGGCGACCTGGGCGCTGATGCCGTTCCCCGTTTCGGTGAAGCCGATGAGCGTCGAGCCATAGGAGACGGCGCCGCCATGACGGCGCAGGCAGGCTTCCAGGACGCCCTCCGTGCCGTGCTGCGCCAGCATCAGGCTGCCGAACGGCAGCACGGGCGGGATGTCCATGGACTGGCCGGGCACGCCATCGGTGAAGCTCGAAAGGCCGTTCAGCCAGACGCCTGCGTCGATCGCGTCCTGCGCGATCCCGAGATCGTCGAAAATCTCCAGCGTGCGCGCGGTGATTCCCAACGCCTTGCAGAAGAAGGACCGCTGCGTCATCCGATCGATCAGCGCCACGCTGACGCCGTCGCGCAGCAATTCGGTCGCCAGCAGCAAGCCCACCGGTCCGGCGCCGACGATGAGCACGTCGACCGGCGTCGTCGACCCCGTAGCGGATGTCACGCGCGTCGCCCCCTTTGTTTCGGACACCATATGTATAGGCAGTTTCCGGGGGGCATGGAACCCGGCAAGGACCGTTCAGGCTCCGAGCGCCGCCCGCTCCATCGCCAGTTCGGCCTTCAGGTTGTCCAGGTCGCGGAAGATGGAGGCGACGGCCAGCACGCGTCCGTTCTTCTTGTAGCGCAAGAGACAATCCTTGCCCTTGATGTCGCCGTCCACCGCGATCTCGTCCCAGCCCTCGGCGTGGCCGACATAGTTGATCGGCACGTCGTAGTGCTGGCTCCAGAAGAACGGCACGGCATCGAACACCTCCTGCCCGCCCAACATGTTGCGGGCGGCGGCCTGGCCCTGGCGCTGGGCGACGACCCAGTGCTCGACCCGGATGTTTTCTTTCGAGTAACGGTCCGGCCAGCGCGCGATGTCGCCGGCGGCGTAGACTCCGGGGACGCTCGTTTCCAGCGAGGCACTGACCGCGACGCCGCGATCGATCGTCAGCCCCGCCTGTTCGGCCAGCGCCAGCCGGGGACGCACGCCGATCCCGACGACGACAAGGTCCGCGTCCAGCACGCCGCCGCCCTTCAGCACCGCACGCCGGCCGTCGATCGCCGTCAAGGTCTCGCCCAGGTGGAACCGCACGCCGTGCTCTTCATGCAAGGCCCGCACGAAGTCGCCCATGTCCGGGCCCAGGACCCGCTCCATCGGACGTTTCTCCGGCGCCACGACATGGACCTCCAGGTCGCGGGCGCGCAGCGACGCCGCCACCTCCAGCCCGATGAAGCTGGCGCCGACGACGACCGCGCGCCGCGCCCCTTGCGCCGCCGCAATGATGGCGCGGCAATCGGCGAGCGAGCGCAGCGTGTGGACATGCGGCTGGTCGGCGCCCGGGATCGACAACCGTACCGGCTCCGCGCCGGTCGCGAGCAGCAGCCGGTCGTACGGCAGCGCCTCGCCACCCACCGCCACGCGCCCCGCTTTCACGTCGATCCCTTCGACGGTGACGCCGAGACGAAGGTCGATCTTCGCCTCGGCATAGAAGCCCTCGGGCCGCATCGGCACCCAGTCCTCCGGCGCGCTGCCGGCGAGGTAGTCCTTGGACAGGTTGGGCCGATCGACCGGCGCCGCCGCTTCGGCGCCGAGCATGGTGATCGCGCCGTCGAAACCTTTGCGCCGCAGCATCTCGGCCGCCGCGAAACCGGCGGCGCCACCGCCGACGATGACGACGCGCCGTGGTGCCGCGGCGGGGGGTTTGGGCGGCGGCGGCGGCTTCAGCTTGGCGCGGACGGTGATGCGCCCGTTGTCTTCCTCCACCTTCCATGCCGCCAGTGCCGTCAGCGCGGGCGCGCATGTGGCGTCCCCGGTGCGCAGGTCGAAACAGGCGTGATGCCAGGGACAGCGGATCGTGTCGCCGACCACCAACCCTTCGGCGAGCGGGCCGTGGTAGTGGCTGCAAGAGGCGTCGACGGCGAAGATGCCCGATCCCGTGCGCACCAGCAGGACGTCGTCCTCGCCCACATGGCCCAGCAGCATGTCGTCCTTGAAGTCGCTGGTCTCGACGCCCAGCGCCAGGTCGGGACCGGCCGGTCCCTTGCCTGCTTCGGTCGCGTCTTCTCCGGCCATCGTGGAGCACTCCTTTCCCGCGAGGATGGTTTTTCCCAATGGGTTTTTCCCCTCAGGCTAACTCCCGAACCGATGGGAAGTTCCGGGGCGGAGCGTGGCGGCATCCCGGTCAATGATCAATCGTGATGACCGCTCCTGAAAGGGGTCACCCCGCCCGCGGTCAGAGTCCGACCGCGTCCCTGCACCGTTCGATCGCGTCGTCGTCGAAGCCAAGGACATCGCGCAGGATCTCCGCCGTGTCCGCGCCCAGCCCGCCTGCCGGCCACCTGCGTTCGGGCGGCTGGTCGCCGACCTTGAACGGCATGCCGACCAGCGGCCGCGCCGTTCCGTCCGGCGCCTGCGCCGACACGACCATGTCGTTCGCCAGGACCTGAGGATGCGTCAGCACCTGGTCGATGGTCTGGATCGGCGACACGGCGACGCCGGCCGCTTCCAGCAGGCCCGCCCAGTGCACGGCGGTGCCGCCGGTGAAATGCGCTTCCAGCAGCGGGACCAGCGCCGCCTTGTGCTCCACCCGGCTGGCGTTCGTGGCGAAGCGCGGGTCGCGCCCCAGCGCCTCGTCCCGCAAGGCGCCGCAGAGCCGCGCCCACGCGGCGTTGTTGGGGGCGCCGACCAGGATGAAGCCGTCCCGGCAGCGGAACGCCTGGTACGGCGCCTGGTTCGCCCCGCCTGATCCTTGCTTGACCGGTATGATCCCGTCCTGCAGCCAGGCGACCGCGTGATAGCCCATCAGCGACACCGCCGTCTCCAGCAGCGACGCACGGACCCATGTGCCCGTCCCTGTCGTCGTCCGCGCATACAGCGCCGTCATGATGCCGCCATAGGCGCTCAGGCCCGTTGCCATGTCGATATAGGAGACGCCCGTGCGCACCGGCGGACCGCCCTCATAGCCCGTCACCGACATCGATCCCGAGAACGCCTGCACCATCAGGTCATAGCCCGGCTTGTTGCGCAGCGGCCCTTTCGCGCCATAACCGGAGATCGAGCAGAAGATCAGTCGCGGGTTGATCGCCTTCATCGTTTCATAGGAAATGCCCAGCCGTTCCGCCGTGTCGGGCAGGAAGCTGTGCAGCATGACATCCGCCCACTCGGCCAGCCGCCGCAGCACCGCCCCGGCCGAAGGCGATTTCAGGTCGAGCGTCATGAAGCGCTTGCCGCGGTTCACGCTGTGGAAATTGCTGCTCAGCCCGTCCGGCATGATGGGCGTCCAGCGCCGGTTCTCATCCCCCTCGGGGCTTTCGACCTTGATCACGGTCGCGCCCCCCTCGGCGAGCAGTTGGGCGCAATGCGGCCCCGCCAGGACCCGGCTGAGATCGACGACGCGCAGGCCGTCGAGTATCATGACGCGGCCCCGGTCGTCGGTGATGGTTGGGCTCCGATCATGCGAATCCTCCTTGGCTGCGGCCGGTTCTGGTGGCGGCTCGTGGTTCAGCAAGCCCCTATCATCGACCATGATTGCCGATTGGCAACCGCGGCGGATTGGAAAGGAAACGCCATGAACGAAAAACGGACCGCCGAGCACGCACCGATCGTTGGTTACGAATGCATCGATGGCATCGCCATGATCGGCTTGAACCGCCCGGACAAGCTGAACGCCCTGGACGACGACATGGCGCTGGCGCTGGCCGCGGCGCTGCATCGGTTCGACATCGATCCGGACGCCCAGGTCGCGGTGCTGCATGGACGCGGCCGGGCCTTCTGCAGCGGCGCCGACGTGCGCAAGCGCCAGCTTCGCAGCGAGACGGAACTGCGCCAGCACGGCGGTCCCCAAGCCTGGGGCGCCAGCGCCAACGAGTTGTTCGCCCGTGGCGTCAACTGGAAGCCCGTGATCGCCGCCGTGCACGGCTATGCGCTTGGCCTCGGCCTTGGGATCACGCTGCAAAGCGACCTGGTCGTCGCGGAGCGCGGCACGAAATTCCAAGTGACGGAGACCAGCCGCGGCCTCGCCGCCGCGCGGCATTGGGCCATGCTGCGGTTCCGGGGCGCCGGGTCTTTCGCGACGCAGATCACGCTCACGGGGCGCATGTTCACGGCCGAGGAAGCCTTCGCCGCCGGCGTCGTGGACTACCTGGCGGAACCCGGCGCGGGGATCGAGATGGCACGGAACGTGGGACACGACATCGCCCGCAACCCGCCGCTGAGCGTGCGGGCGACGGTGCGGACCCGGCGATGGTACATGGCGCAGGCGGAACGGGAGGCGTTCCTTCAGACCGATCCGTTCAAGCTCTACCTCACGGAAGACTTCCGCGAGAGCGCTCGGGCCTTCGCCGAGAAACGACCGGCCGGCCCGTTCAAGGGGCGGTAGGCGGCTGCCGGTCGGGGACGCGGCCAGTCAAGGACGGGCCCAGTCAAGGACGGGCCCAGTCAAGGACGGGGCCGGTCGGGGACAGGGACAGTCGGACCGGCGCGGGGCGGCGCCGGGTCATGACTGGAAAGAAACGGCCTGAACCTATGCCTCCTTCTTCACCCCATAGAACTGGGGCCAGCCGTCCGGCACATCCTTCATATAGGTCTTGAACGCCGTCGGCTGGTCGTACATCCCCATCGGCACGTAGCTCGGGTCCTGCCAGAACGCCTCCTGCATCTGCTCGCACAGCTTGTGCTGCGCCGCCTGGTCCGGCGCCTGGAACCATGCGGCGATCAGCGCCTCGATCTTCGTGTTCGTGGGCCAGCCGAACCACGCCGCCTTGCCGTTGCCGCGGATGGCGATGCTCGACGCCGGCGAAATGTTCCCGAAGCCGCCGAGATAGGTATAGAAGACGTTCCACCCGCCCTTGGCCACCGGCTCCTGGCTGCTGCGGCGCTGCACGACCGTGCCCCAGTCCAGCGCCTGCATGTCGCAATTGAAACCAGCCTTGATCAGCATGTCGGTCGCGACCTGCGCCTCGGCCCAGATGGTCGGGAAATTCGATGCGCCCAGCACGACGATCTTTTCGCCCTTGTAACCGGCCGCCGCCAGGTCCTTCTTCAGCTTGTCGTAGTCCTTCGGCGGGTTCATCACCTCCACGCCGACCGCGCTGGCCATGGGCGTTCCGGGAACGAACAGACCGACGCCGGTCTTGTACAGCGATGGTTCCGCGCCCGCGACGGCCTCCATCACCTCCTTCTGGTCGATCGCGGCCAGCGCCACGCGACGGATGGCGGCATTGTCGAACGGCGGGTTCAGTTCGTTGAACCGCAGGCACCCCACCTCGCCGGTCCGGTCCTTCACTGCGATCGTGATGTCCTTATAGGTCCTGAGCTGCGGCAGCAGGTCGAGCTGCGGCTGCTCCCACCAGTCGATCTCGCCTTCCTGCAGCGCGGCCGAGGCGGTCGCCGGGTCCGGGATGACGTTCCACACGACGCGATCGACGTTCGCCACCTTCGGGCCGGAATTGAAGCTGGGCACGCCATCCTTGCGCGGCACATAGGCCGCGTTCTTGGCGAACACGACGCGCGAGCCGGGGATGCGTTCGTTCGCCAGGAACTTGAACGGGCCGCTGCCCACCACCTCGGACACCTGCTTGAACGGATCGGTCGTGGCCAGCCGTTCCGGCATGATGACGCACTGATACTCCGCCAGCGCCGTGCTCAGCAGCGGGAAGGGCTGCTTCAGGCGGAACCGGATCATCGTGTCGGACGGCGCCGAGATCTCGTCCACCCGGGTCATCAGCACCTGGCCGAAGGGGTTGCGCGCGCCGAAGCGCTTGATGGAGGGGACGCAGTCCTTGGCCAGCACTTTCTGTCCGTCATGGAACACCAGGCCGTCGCGCAGCGTCAGCTCCCACGTCTTGCCGTCGGCCGAGACCGTGTGGCCCGCCACCATCTGCGGCTGCACGTGGAACTGCGCATCATAGGCATAGAGCGTGTCGAACACCGCCAACGAGTAGTTGCGGGTGACGTCGGCCGTCGTCCACACCGGATCGAGCGAGGCCAGGTCGGCCTGCGGGGCGAAATTGACGGTCTTCGGCCCATCGGCCCGAGCGATTCGCGGCGCGGCCAGGCTGGCCGAGATCACGGCGGCCGATTGCAGTAAAGTCCGTCTTTTCATGCCTTTTCCCCTGTTTCGACTGGAGGCCGGGGACGTTAAGCCGCAAACCCGGCGGCTGCCAGCCCCTATTCGGACGCTTTCTCCTGAAAGGCCTGCCGGCGCAGCCGTTCGGCGATCAGCGGCGCAGCCGTTCGGCGATCAGCGACGCAGCCTTTCGGCAATCAGCGGCGCGGCCGCGTCCGACATGCGGGCGCCGTCATGCCCCACGCCCGGCACGTCGATCAGCTCCCACGCCAGGGTCATGCCCAGCGCCTCCGCCGCCTGCCGGCCGGTCCGGACATAGGCGTGCGCGCGCCCGTAGCGGTGCGGCCCCTGGCGCATCGAGTTCGGCCCCTTGGGGAAATGCGCGCCGGTCGTCCCCGTGTCCTCGGTCCCGGCCAGGATGGTCAGCGGAAACCCCAGCAGCGGCGGCAGGTCGGCCTGCGCAAGGCCCAGCGCACCCAACCCCCAAGGCCATGCGATCCCCAGGTCCGGCATCGCATAGGTGCCGGCATTGGCCGCCACCGCGACCGCGACGTGCTCGCGGTAGCCCAGCGACAGCATCCGGTGGACGTATTGGCCGCCGGCCGAGTGGCCGAACAGCCCGTGGCGCGGTGCCGTGGTGATCCCCTGGTCCCGCAACGCCTGGAACAGGCGCGGCCCGATGCCGAAGGTCCAGGCCTCCGGCGGGTTGGCGGCCCCGTCCTTGGTGCGCAGGTTGCCGAAGTGGTACCAGAGATATTCGGGGAAGCTGTCGTCGGGGAACTCGATCGCGATGGCCAGGAACCCGCCCGCGTCGACATGGGCCAGCCAGTAGTCGCGGTAGTCCCGCCCGTTGCGCCGCACCCCGTGATGCACGAACACCACCGGCATCGCCGGCGACCATCCGACCGGCCGCGCGGCGTGCAGGTGGAGCGCCCGGTCGGGAAACGCCTGATCCCGATACGCCATGCTGTTGGCGCCGGGCCGGGCGACGAGTTGCGACAGGTCGTGCAGGCTGGGCCTCCGTGCTTTGGGGGGAGCGTAGCGCGGATCGGCGGGGCTGCAACCGGGTGGTGGGAGGCGGATGTGCGGTCGGGGTCGGTTGTTGGGGTGTGGTGGTGGTAAAGGGATTCAACACAGATGGGCACGGATGCGCGCAGATGAACACAGATTCGGGGGGTTGGACCGGAGTACCCCCCGGAGCGCGCCCCGGGATTTTCCCCCGGGATTGCCCCTCGGGATTGCCCCCTGGGATGAGACACAGGAATTCGACATATTATTATGATAAAGAAACTACTGACTTTCGCTTCGGGTTGAGCAGCGTTATTTGATTACGATATCGGACTGGAGCGGGCGTGGCACGTACCCCGAGACGACAAGGAAACTTGAAGCAAAAGAAACCCGGGGTTGGGTCGGAAGACAGCCAGCCTGAGACCAGGAAACCAGCGGCACGCCGGCGCCAATCCGTCCCGAATCTGTGTTCATCTGCGTGCATCCGTGCCCATCTGTGTCGAAAAATCCCGCTCTCAACCAGCACACAGCCCAACCAGACACGACGATACCACCCCAAAACGACCCGCACGCCCGTTCACGACGGCCAAATATCGCCATCACGCCAAGACGAACGCCGGGGACTTGCCGCGACCACGCCCCCGGTCTAACAGACCACCGCTTTCGGAACCGTAACCCTTCACATCCGCCGACGGAACGATCTCATGCTGATCGCGAACGGAAGGCAGTTCGTCGCGCTGCGCAAGGATGGCCCGCATCGCCGCCCGCCGGTGTTTCACGCGGTGACGCCGTTCTGCCGCATGGCGCTGTGCGCCGCCGAACCGGGCGCCGGTTCGGGGTGGGCCGAACCGCCGTCCAGTAGTGTGACCTGCCCGGCCTGCCTCACGCGGTTGCGCCGGTTGCGCGGGGCCAAGGGCTGACCCGCCCGAGCCATCCCTCCGTGGGGGGCTGCCCAAACGCCCGCCCCACCAAACGCCCGCCCCGCCAAACACCCGCCCCACCAAACACCCGCCCCAGCAAACACCCCTGGGCGCCGGCCCGTCAGACCGCGGCGCGCAGGTATTGCGGCAGCAAGTCCGGCTTCACCCCCAGCGCCTTCGCCG
>NZ_DASZTJ010000011.1:0-4576 GCF_035548235.1 Rhodopila sp. | reverse complement strand
ACCTGGCGCCGGAACGCGTTGCCGGCGTCCTGGTGAACCTGCTTTAACGGGCATGACCTCAAGGCGCTGACGCCTGTCTGGGCAGGACCGACCACTGTGAACCACGCCGACATCGTCACCGCCGGATTGCTGCTGTTCATCGCCTGCGTGGTCGCGATCCTCAGCCGGCGCATCGGCGTGCCCTATGCCGTCGGCCTGGTCGCCGCGGGCATCGGCCTCAACCTGGCCGGCTTCCACGGCCGGATCGCCTTCACCCCCGAACTGATCTTCACCTTCTTCCTCCCGCCCTTGGTGTTCGAGGCGGCGCTGAACCTGAAATGGAAGCAGTTCCGCCACGAAGCGCCCCTGGTCCTCAACCTCGCCTTCACCGGGACGGTCCTGTCCGCCGCCGTCGTCGCGGGCGGCATGCACTGGCTGGTGGGATGGGGCTGGCAGGCCGCCCTGCTGTTCGGATCGCTGATCGCCGCCACCGACCCGGTTTCGGTCATCGCCATCATGAAGGAGCAGCGGGCCGAGGAGCGGGTGCGCTTCGTGATGGAAGCCGAGAGCCTGGTGAACGACGGGGCGGCGGCAGTGCTGTTCTCGCTCTGCCTCGCGGCCATCAACGGCGCCGCCGTCACGCCTGCCGGCATCGGCTTTTCCCTGGTCCTGGTCGTGTTCGGCAGCGTGGCGTGCGGCCTTGCGGTGGCCGCCGGCCTGCTGCTGGTGGCGGGCCGGTCGGAAGACCCGTTCGTCGAGCTGACCCTGACCGTCCTGATCGCCTATAGCAGCTTCGCCGCCGCCGAGGCGCTGCAGCTTTCGGGCGTGCTGTCCACGCTGGCC
Source organism: Rhodopila sp. (assembly GCF_035548235.1). Taxonomy (GTDB): domain Bacteria; phylum Pseudomonadota; class Alphaproteobacteria; order Acetobacterales; family Acetobacteraceae; genus Rhodopila. The sequence continues at coordinate 3,754 of NZ_DASZTJ010000011.1, read as the reverse complement.
GCCGGCATGCTGGTCGGCAACTGGGGGCCGGGTCGCATCCTGACCCGCCGCGGCAGCGAAGCGCTGATCCGGTTCTGGGAGTTCGCGGCCTTCCTCGCGAACTCGGTCATCTTCCTGCTGATCGGCGCCGGGGAGGCCGAACAGTCGTTCCAGTCCTATCTGCTGCCGGCGCTGGTCGGCACGGCGCTGGCGCTGGCGGGACGCGCGGTCGCGATCTATTCGCTGGGCCCGCTCTACGTCCGCAGCATCCTGTCCATCAGCCGGGAGATCCGGCACATGCTGTTCTGGGGCGGGCTGCGCGGCGCCCTGGCGCTGGCCTTGGCCCTCTCGGCGCCGGCAGCGCTGGCGGAGCGGGACGCCCTGGTGGGAACGACGTTCGCGGTGGTGGCGTTCTCGATCTTCGTCCAGGGGCTGACGGTGCCGCGGCTGCTGCGCCGCTCCGGCCTGCTGGCCGGGACGGAGGAATGACGGCCTCGGCTTGCACCGCCGGGGTCGAAGGGCTACCTCCCCTGATCTGCCGCGGAGCCAGTTGTCCCATCCATGAACGATATGATCGCCACGCCGGTTCTCAGCCGCTCGAACGCCATTCTCGGCCGCGTGGCGGAGCGTGTGTCCGCGGCGCTGGAGCGCTGCGGCTTTCCCGGTTCGGCTGACGCGGCGCGGTTCAGCGACCGCACGGACATCTCCGACTTCCAGTCGAACGTGGCGTTCCGGCTGGCGAAGCAGGCGAAGATGCCGCCGATCAAGGTCGCCGAACGGATCGTCGCGGAACTGGCCGGCGACCTGATGATCCGCGACGCCCGCGTCGACGGCGCCGGCTTCGTCAATTTCCGCCTGTCCGACGACTTCCTTGCCGCCTACCTGGCGGAGATCGCCGCCGACCCCCATTTCGGCACGGCGCAGGCGCACGAGGCGCGGACCTTCGTCATCGACTATGGCGGTCCCAATGTCGCGAAGTCCATGCATGTCGGCCACCTGCGCTCGACCATCATCGGCGACTGCCTGCTGCGCCTGACCCGGTTCCTGGGCTTCCGCGCGATCGGCGACGTCCACCTGGGCGACTGGGGCACGCAGATGGGCATGCTGATCCACGAGTTGTCGCTGCGCGCGCCGGACCTGCCCTATTTCGACGCGGCCTATGACGGCCCCTACCCCGCCGACCCGCCGCTGTCCCTGCCGGAACTGGAGGAGATGTACCCCGCCGCCTCCGCCCGCTGCAAGGAAAGCCCCGCCGACATGGACGCCGCTCGGCTGGCGACCGCCGAACTGCAGGCCGGGCGCGCGGGCTATGTCGCGCTGTGGCAGCATTTCGTCGCGCTGACGACCGTCAGCCTGAAGCGCGACTTCGCCTTCCTGGGCGTCAGCTTCGACCTGTGGTGGGGCGAAAGCACCGTCCATGACCGCATCCCCGGCATGATCCGGGAACTGCGCGCCGCCGGCCTTGCGGTCGAGAGCGACGGGGCGCTGGTCATCCCGGTCGCGACCGAACAGGACAAGACGGCGCTGCCGCCCCTGATCCTGGAGAAAAGCGACGGCGCGGTGATGTACGGCACCACCGACCTCGCGACGCTGCGCGCGCGGTTTGGGGAGCTGGACGCGGACTGGGTGCTGTATGTCGTCGACCAGCGCCAGGGCGTGCATTTCCAGCAGGTGTTCAGGGCCGCGGCGAAAGCGGGATACTGCCGGGCGGACCAGGTCGAGCATATCGGCTTCGGAACGGTGAACGGGCCGGACGGCAAGCCGTTCAAGACCCGGACCGGCGGCGTGATGAAGCTGAACACGCTGCTGGAATCCGCGCACGAGAAGGCGCGGGAGCGGCTGTACGGCACCAAGGCGTATTTCGAGCTGGACGATGCCGGCAAGGAGCTGCTGGCCCGGTCGATCGCGATCGCGGCGCTGAAATTCGCCGACCTGTCGAACCATCGGCTCGCGGCCTATGCGTTCGACCTGGACCGGTTCGTCAGTTTCGAAGGCAAAACGGGACCGTATATCCAGTACACCGTCGCGCGCATCAACTCGATGCTTGCAAAAGCAACCGAACGCGATTTTCAGGTCGGTCCGCTGCGCCCTGCCGCGCGGCCCGAGGAGCGGGAGTTGCAGATCCTGCTGTCGCAATTCGCCGACACGGCGGAAGGCGCGTTCACCGGCCGCATCCCCAACCTGCTGTGCGACGGCGCGTTCAAGCTGGCCCAGGCGTTCTCGCGTTTCTATGCGTCCTGCCACGTGCTGACCGAGGAAGACCCGGCGCAGCGCGCGTCGTGGCTGGCTGTGTCGGACCTGACGCGGACCCAGTTGATGGCGTACCTGGATATCCTGGGCATCCCGGCCGTGGAGAAGATGTAGCCGGTCTCCGCGGATGGCCGGACCCTATGCGCATGGGGAGAGCCGGATACGTGCGATGGCACCGCGATCGCCATGGATGCATGCGATAGCACCGCGATCGTCATGGACGTGTGCAACGGCACCACGATCGTCACGGATGCGTGCGATGGCACCCCGATCGTCATGGCGGGCGCAGGCCCCCCATCCACGCCTTGCGGTGCTGGCAGAAGGGCAGGCATGGACAGCGGCCCTCAACCCACCCTGACGTCGAAAGCTCGGTCCCGGCACGGGGCCGGATTTCCCGGTCCCGGAAAACTGCTGTACCTTCCGGCAAGCATCAAAAAACCCAGGAATCGTCCATGGACATCATGCCGGGCTTCACCCTCGCCGACATCGAGACCACCGGCGCGCGCATCCGCCTGCGGCATGGCGGCAGCGGGCCGCCCTTGCTGCTGCTGCACGGCAATCCGCTGACCCATGTCGCCTGGCACAAGCTGGCACCCCGGCTCGCGAAACGGTTCCACGTCGTCGCCGCCGACCTGCGGGGCTATGGCGACAGTTCCGCCCCGCCGGAGGAATCCGATAGTTCCAACTATTCCTTCCGCGCCATGGCCCAGGACCAGGTCGAGGTCATGGCCAAGCTCGGCTACGACACGTTCTTCGTTGCCGGACATGACCGGGGCGGCCGGACGACGCATCGCATGTGCCTCGACCATCCGGGGAAGGTGCTGAAGGCCGCGATCATCGACATCGTCCCGACCCTGGACATGTGGGCGGCGATGGACAAGGAAGCGGCCATCAGCGGCTGGCACTGGCCGTTCATGGCACAGCCCCAGGGTTTCCCCGAGACGTTCTTCAATGCCGTCGATCCCGACTGGTTCATGCGCAAGAAGCTGCTGAAGCTGACCGCCAACCTGAACCACATCCCGCCGGAAATCTGGTCCGAATATGTCCGTTGCTTTAACGAAAAGACCATCCGCGGCTCCTGCGCGGATTACCGGGCGGCGGCGACGATCGATTGTGAACTGGACACGGCGGACCTGCATCGCAAGCTGGCGATGCCGATCCTGGTGCTGTGGGGCGCCAACAGCAGCGTCGGCAAGCGTTTCGCCGACCCGATCGCCATCTGGCGCGAACGGGCCGAGGACGTCCGCGGCGAAGCGCTTCCCACCGGCCACTACGTCAACGAGGAAGCGCCCGAGCAAATGCTCGACTGGTTCCTGCGTTTCTTCGGCTGAGGGAGGCGATGGGCCGACCGCCGAAGGGGTGGATGGCGAGGCAGTTCAACGCAGATTTTCGAGGCGATGCACGCAGATTCGCCTTGATCCGCCGCCCTGCGCCCAGGTTCGACAGAGGAAGTCCAACCGGGCGCATCCAACCTTCCTGCCTCAGCAGCGCCAAAGGTTCGACAGAAGAAACCAAGACAGCGGCG
>NZ_DASZTJ010000010.1:0-7432 GCF_035548235.1 Rhodopila sp. | reverse complement strand
CGCTGCTGGCCGGATCGATCGCGATCGGCGGCAGCCTGGGCGTCGGCGGCGTCGCCGACCTGGTCGCCGGCACCGGCGGCATCACCGAGACCGGCAGCCTGACCGCCGGGACGCTGACCGGCAGCGCGGCGACGACGGCCCGCTTCGGCGGCACCAACCGGATCGCGACGCTGGCGGATTTCGCCGCGCCGGGCGGCTTCAGCCTGACGGACGGGCAGGCGCTGACCGTCGCCGGGTCGGTGACCGCCGCGTCGGGGACCATCGCACTCGATACCGGGACGTTCGGGCTGGACGTGCCGGGGGCGATCTCGGGCCTGGGGGCGACGCTGCTGGCCGGATCGATCGCGATCGGCGGCAGCCTGGGCGTCGGCGGCGTCGCCGACCTGGTCGCCGGCACCGGCGGCATCACCGAGACCGGCAGCCTGACCGCCGGGACGCTGGTCGGCAGCGCGGTCACGGCGGCGCTGTTCACGGGCAGCAACCAGGTCGGGGCGCTGGCGAACTTCACCGCGCCGGACGGGTTCACCCTGCTCGACGGCCAGGCCCTGTCGGTCGCCGGCACGGTGCTGGCGTCCGCCGGCACCATCGTCCTGGACACCGGGACGTTCGGACTGAGCGTGCCGGGGGCGATCTCGGGCCTGGCGGCGACGCTGGCCGCCGGGTCGATCGGCATCGCCGGGCGGCTGGCCGCCGGCGGGATGGCCGCGCTGTTCGCCAATCAGGGCGGCATCCAGGAAACCGGCGTCCTGACCGCCGGCACGCTGAGCGGCAGCGCGGTCACGACGGCCAGCTTCACCGGCGCCAACCGGGTCGGGACGCTCGCCGATTTCACCGCCGGTTCGGGTTTCAACCTGCTCGACGGCGAAAGCCTGACGGTCGCCGGCCTCGTCGCCAGCAGCGGCGGGACGGTGGCCATCGACACGGGGACGTTCGGCCTGGCCGTGCCGGGCGGCATCAACGCGCTGGCGGCGACCCTGGCGGCCGGGTCTATCGACCTGCCGGGCAGCGTCAACGTCGCCGGCATCGCCGACGTGACGGCAAGCAGCGGCGCGATCACCGAAAGCGGCACCCTGATCGCCGGCACCCTGACCGGCAGCGTCAGCACCAACGCGGCGTTCACCGGCAGCAACACGATCGCGACGCTGGCGGATTTCGTCGCGCCCGGCGGCCTGACGCTGCTCGACACCCGAGCGCTGGCGGTGCTGGGCAGGGTCTCCAGCGGCGGCAACGTGCTCCTCGATACCGAAGGATCGCCGCTGTCGGTCCAGGGTACGATAACCGGGGCGGCGGCGACGCTGGTGGCGGGTTCCATCGACCTGCCCGGCGCCGTGGGCGTCGCCGGGCTGCTTGTGCTCTCGGCCGGCGGCGGCAACATCACCGAGTCGGGGGCGATCTCGGCCGCGGCGCTGACGGGAAGCGCGAGCAGCGCGAACCTTGTCGGCGCCAACCGGATCGGCACGCTGGCCGCGTTCGACGCCGGCAGCCTGGCGCTGGACGACGCCGTGGCGCTGACCGTCGCCGGACCGGTGACGATCGGCAGCAGCGTCGCGATCGACGACGCGGGGGCGCTGACGGTCTCGGGCAACATCGACCCGCGCTCCGGCAACGCCATCGCCGTGGCGCTGACCGGCGACACGATCGCCATCACCGGCGGCGTCAGCGACGGCGGCAGCGGAACCACCGCCCTGGTCGCGACCGACGGTGCGATCACCGAGACCGGGGCGCTGGTCGCCGGGACGCTCAGCGGCTCCGCGTCCGGCGGCGGGGCGGGGTTCGCCGGCGTGACCCTGACGGGCGCCAACCGGATCGCCACGCTGGGCAATTTCACCGCCACCGGCGACATGCTGATCGAGGACTCGACGAACCTCGTCATCGCCGGATCGGTCTTCGGCGGCACCCATGGCGGCCTGGGCGGGGCAGGGAGCGCGTCGGTCGAGATCGACGTGCTTGGCGGCAATGCCGGCCTGACGGTGGCGCAGGGCGCGGTGGTCCATGCGGGCGTGGACGGCGCGCTGACCGGCAACGTGACGCTGCGCGCCGGCAACGACGGCCTCGGCGGCGGGGTCGAGATCGACGGCGGGGTCTATGCCGCGCATGGCGGCGCCGTGATGGTCACCGCCGGCTACAATGTCGGCAGCAACGCCTGGAACGTGGTCGGCAGCGGCTCCGACATCACCCTCACCGGCACGATCTGGGGCGACATGAACGGCGGTGCGGCCGCCGGGTCGGTCTTCCTGGGCGCCGCCGGTTCGATCGACGAGCCGGTCACCCAAGCGGCGATCGGCGCCGACCTGCTGACCGGCCGAGCGGGCGGGCATGTGAACCTGGCGGAGACGGCGAACGGGGCGCTGGCGCCGGTGCCGTCGGCCAACCGCATCGCGACGCTGGGCAACTTCTTCAGCAACACCGGCACCGACGACCCGCTGGGCTTCCTGCTGCGCGACGGCCAGGGGCTGACCGTCACCGGGTCGGTGGTGGACGGCGGCGGGTCTGCCAGCCGCGGCGTCGCCATCTCGGTCGTGCCCGGCAGCGGCGGCAGCTATACCGCCGGCGACCTGGTCATCGCCGGGCTGCTGCAGGCGCAGACGACCGTCAACCCGCAGGCCACCGGCAACGTCATCGAACAGCCCGGCGGCCGCGTCGTCGCCCGCACCCTGACGACGCAGTCGGGGGTCATCCCCTCGACCGAGACCGCGGGCAACGCGCCGGGCAGCTATCCGGCGACGATCATCGCCGCCAACGCCTCGGCCTTCTATGGCAATGCCGCCGTCCCCAACGCCAACCAGGTCGGCACGCTGACCAACGTGACGACCACGGGCACGCTGTCGCTGTTCGACAGCCAGGACCTGACGGTCCTGGGCAACCTCGTCACCGGCGTGACGGAGACGGCCGGCACGATCGTCGGGACCGTCGCCGTCGGCAACGGCATGACGCTGGTGACGCCCGGCGCGCTGAGCGTGTCCGGCATCCTGGACGTCGCATCGCAGGGCGGCGTGCTGTCGCTGTCGGGGAATACGGTGGCGCTGGGCGACGGCAACGGGACGGCGACGCTGAAGGCGGCGACGATCCAGGTCAGCGCCGCGACCGGCGTGACCGCCGCCCCGAACACGCTGATCTATACCGGCGGCGACGTGTTCAGGCGGCCGGCGGCCGGCACCGCCCCGGTCGATCCCGGACCGGCGACGCCCGGCGCGCATATCCTGACGGGAACCGGCGGGTTCACGCAGACCGGGTTCCTCGACGTGCTGCCGTACACGGCGACGACGGGCGAGGGGTCGGTCGTGACCGTGCACCCGGAACTCGATATCCGCCTGACGCAGGGGGGCGGGCTTGTCAGCTTCGATCCCCTCCAGGGCCTCAACGCCCCCACCACGTCGCTGCTGCTGTCGCTCGGCGACACCGGCCGCGCGCAGGGCAAGATCCTGGCGGACTCGCTGGCCGTCTTCTACCTCAACACGATCGGCGGCCCGACGCAGCTGTCGGCGACCTTCTTCACCGCGGGCGGCGTCGAAGTCGCCGGCCAGGCAGCGGCGAGCCAGTCCTTCATCGCCAAGAACGGCCTGTTCGTCCCCAGCAACCACTTCCAGGTGAACGCCTGCGCCGTCTCCTCGATCAACTGCATCCTGATCTCGCCCTTCGCGACGCTGCCGCTCATCAACCCGCTGAAAGACCTGCCGACCGACTTCCTGTCGGAGGAGGACAACGATCCGGACCTGCTCATCCCCAACGTCTCGGACCGGGAGGACTGACATGCACGGACCCCTGTCGGCGTGCCGCCGCGTGTCCGGACGCTTCGCCGGCCTGCTGCTGGCGCTGCTGCTGCCGTTCGCCGCCGGAAGCTGCAGCAAGCCGCCGGCTTCGGCCTATTACAGAGCGCAGGCCGGCGCGCAGGGCACGCCGATCGGCAAGAACACGACCGGCGAGGCCTGCACGCTGGTCAACCGCAGCGGCGGGGGCGCCGACATCTTCTGCGGCGCGTGGCAGCAGCCCAGCGCGCGCATCCGCTCCGGCGGGCCTGCCGCGGGCGCCAACCTGCTTACCCTGGCCACGGCCAGCCCGTGGCGGGCGGAGCTGGAGGGCCGGTTCGCCTGCGGCGACCCCAGGCCGCAGGGCGACGGGACGATCGTGATGCAATGCACCCGCCGGACCGGCGGCTGGCCGCAGGTCGCGCTGGTCACCGTGGCGGGCAACACGGTCTGGCTGGCCGACGGGACGCCCGCGTCGTTTCAGGTCATCCAGCGCGGCATCGCCAAGCTGACGGGCGGCGGCGACGATGCGGGCGCCTCCACCGCGCCGGTGCACCTGTCGGCCGACATGGCGTCCTATCTCGCCGCGCGGGCGTTCAGCTCCGGCGACATCGCGCAATACGAAAGCCTGATGACCGCCGGGCTGCAGGCCAACCTCGCCGGACGCCCCGACGAAGCCGAGAAGGCGTACCGCGCCGCGCTGGCGCTGCAGGAAAAGCAGAACGGCGGCAAGGACACGGCGGCGAGCGCCGCGCCCCTGATGTCGATCGGCCTGCAACTGTCCGACGAGGGCCATTACGAGGACGCGAAGGCGTTCTTCGCGCGCGCGGCCACGGCCCTGCAGGCCGGCAACGCCTCCCAGCTCGACGTGAACGGCCAGGCCCGCCTGGCGCTGTATCGCGGCCTGGACCTGATCAACCAGAACGACCCGGACGCGGCCATGCCGCTGCTGCAGCGGGCCGAGATGCTGTTCCTGGGGCAGGTCCCCGACGCGCGGGAAATCCCCGCCGCCAAGCCGACCCGGGTCTTCGGCCTGTCCGGCCTGTCGCTGGCCGACACCGTGGGCGGCGCGCGGCCCTTCACGACGCTGGTGGAGAAGGAAGCCTTGCTGGGCGTGCTGGAGGCGCGGCGCAACCGCGCGATCGCCCTGCGCATGACCGGCAACGTCGACGCCGCCGCGACCGTCGTCCGTTCGGCCGAGAACTTCGCGCGCGCCAACAACCTGGACGCCTCGCTCTACACTGCCAGGCTGCATCGCACCGCCGGCATCGCCGACGAGGCGGCGGACGAGAAGCCGCGCGCGCTGGAGGAGCTGGACGCTTCGGTCGCCGCGTTCAAGGCGTCGCAGCCGCGCACGCGCCCGACCGCGGAGGCGGAGCTGATCCACGCCGCGGTGCTGGCGCGGCAGGGGCGGCAGGGCGAGGCGCTGTCCGAATGCCGGGCGGCGTCGCGGCTGCTGATCGAAACCAAGGACGGCGTCGACTTCGAGCGCATGGAGCCTTGCCTGGATATCTATGCCAAGGCGGCGCAAGGCTCCTCCGACGGCCAGGCGCTGCTGTCGGAGATGTTCACCGCGTCCCAGCTTACGCGCGGCAGCGTGACGGATGCCGAGATCCGCCGCACCGCCGTCCGCCTGGCGGCCGGCAATTCCAAGGTCAGCGACGCGATCCGCCAGCAGCAGGACGCGGAACACGCGCTGGCCGACCTGCTGCGCCAGCGTGACGCGGTCAACGAGGGACCGCAGGACGCGGGGGCGCAGGCGCGGGCGGCCGATCTCGACAAGCGGATCGCGGCGGCGCGCGCGAAGCTCGCGGACGCGGATGCCACGGTGCAGGCGGCGGCGCCGAACTATCAGCAGTTGATCCAGCAGGCGGTGGAGACCAAGGACGTCTTCTCGGTCCTGGGGCCGGACGAGGCCTTCGTCGCCATCACGCTCGCGGAGACGGAAGGCTGGACCTTCGTGATGCGCGACCGCAAGATCACCGTCGGCCGGATCGGCAAGGGTGAGGCGGACGTCGCCAAGATGGTGAAGGCGTTGCGCGCCAGCATCGAACCCGGCGCCGACAACCGCGTGCCGCAATTCGATCCGGACGCGGCGTACAAGCTGTATCAGACCGTGCTGGGCGGGGTGTCGAAGGCGCTGGACGGCGTCTCGGCGGTGACGTTCGCGCCGACCGGGCCGCTGCTGTCGGTGCCGTTCGAGACGTTGCTGACCGGGCCGGCCGATGACCGCGACCTGGGCCACGCACCGTTCCTGGTGCGCAAATACGTCATCACCCATGTCCCGGCGGCGGCGAACTTCGTGAAGCTGCGCCAGACCGCGCCGTCGTCGGCGCCCAATCCTTGGTTCGGCTTCGGCAATTTCCGCCGCATCACGCCGGAACAGGCGGCGCGCACCTATCCCGGCGCGCGCTGCAGGCAGAGCGCGGACATCCTGGCCGCCCTGCCCAGCCTGGAGGGGACCGCGACGGAGCTGGACCTGGCGAGCCGGGTCTTCAAGGCCGGCCCGCAGGACACCCGGGAAGGCGCGGCCTTCACCGTCGCCGCGGTGAAGGACCTGCCGCTGAACCAGTTCCGGATCATCCATTTCGCCACCCACGCGCTGCTGCCGTCGGAACTGGCGTGCCAGGACGAGCCGGCGATCGTGACCTCCACGCCGCCCGGCGCACTGGATGCCAAGGGCGCGCTGCTGACCTCCTCCGAGGTCACGGGCCTGAAGCTGAACGCGGACGCGGTGATCCTGTCGGCCTGCAACAGCGGCGGGCCGGGCGGCACGACGGCCGGCGAAAGCCTGGCCGGGCTGGCGCGTTCGTTCTTCTATGCCGGCGCCCGCGCGCTGCTGGTGACGCATTGGGAGGTGGATGACTCGACCGCCACGTACCTGGTGTCGAAGACCCTGCTGGAATACGAGCAGGACAAGTCCGGGGGCCTGGCCAGGGCGCTGCGCGCGGCGCAGCTTGCGTACCTGGACCGTTCGGATATCGAGCCTTCGCTGAAGCACCCGTACTACTGGGCACCGTTCGCCCTGGTGGGCGAGGGCGGGGGCCATGTCGTATCAGCGGAGAACCATCCCGCGTTGCAGCCGACATCCCGATTGTAGTATCGGCATTTCTGGCCTGGAACGCGTCCGGACATGAGCACCTCGCTGTCGGTACTTGGCAAATACGAAATCCGCGGCATCCTCGGACGGGGTGCGGCCGGTATCGTGTACGACGCCTGGGACCCGATCATCCGCCGGCGCGTCGCCATCAAGACGGTCAAGCTGCCGACCAGCGACGATCCCGACACGCAGGAGGAACTGGATCGTTTCCGCCGCGAGGCCCAGGCGGCGGGGCGGCTGTCGCATGCCAACATCGTGCCGGTGTTCGACTACGGCGAGACCGACGAGATCGCCTATATCGTCATGGAGTTCGTGGGCGGCGGTTCGCTCAAGAAACTGATGGACGAATACAAGCAGGTGCCTCCCAAGGAGGCCCTGCGGGTGATGGAGCAGTTGCTGGCGGGGCTGCAGTTCAGCCACGACCGCGGGATCGTCCATCGCGACATCAAGCCCGCCAACGTGATGCTGAGCGACGACAACACGGTGAAGATCACCGATTTCGGCATCGCGCGCATCGAGGGCGGGTCGGGCGCGACCATGGTCGGCACCATGCTGGGCACGCCCGCCTATATGTCGCCTGAGCAAT
>NZ_DASZTJ010000009.1:0-42600 GCF_035548235.1 Rhodopila sp. | reverse complement strand
CGCAGCGATGCCAGGTGCGCCGGCCGCAGCAGGTGCGACACGTCATGGAAGGCGCGCACCGCCAGTTCCGACAGCGCCTCGGGCTTGATGCGCAGCACGGTCTTGCCTTCGACCTTGATCGTCCTGACGCCTTCGATCGGCAGCCTGCGCCAGGGCGTGCCGGTATCGGACAGGGGAAACATCGGCGAATACAGGAAATTCGCCGGCCGTTGTTTGTCCATGCGGATGGTCCTTTATTGCGGGGAGCGGCGGCGGAAGGCGTCCAGGCTGACGACCTGGCCCTGTTCCGGCTGCTCCTCCGGCTCTTTCGCAGGGGAGCCAAGAAGGCCGGCGGGTTTTTCCGGTTCGGATTCTCCAGGCTGCTCCACCTTGGATGGCTCCGCCTCGGTCTGCTCCTCCGGCTGGAAGCGAAGGCCGTAACGGATATGCGGGTCGGCGAACTCGACGATCGCGCCGAGGGGGATCGTCAGCTTGGCCGGCACGCCGCCAAAGGACAGGCCGACATGGATCGTCTCGGTCTCGCGGTCGAAACCCAGGTCCCAGAACTGGTGCTGCAGGACGATGGTCATTTCCCGCGGATATTGCGCCCGGATGCGGGCGGGCATGTCGACGCCGGGGTGGCTGGTCCGGAAGGTGATGTAGAAGTGGTGGCCGCCGGGCAGGCCATGCTCACCGACATGCTCGATGGCTTGCGCGACGACGTGGCGCAGGGCCTGTTCGATCCATTTCTCATAGGGAAGCAGGCTTTCCGGCCGCTTCTGGTCGTCGTCCATGATTGTCCCCGTGGGTTAGACGGGAAAATTAGCGCGAACGGGGGACATGGGCAAAGGGGGTGGTTGGGGGGTGGTCGTTCCCGCACGGAGAAACGCCCTGCGGGCTTTTGGAGGGCATGGTGGGCACGGCGTCGATGTTTCGGTCTCGTTGCCTCCCACTCGGCGCTCGAGCGGCTACAGCCGGTACTGATTGATGCCACGCGGCGAACACCGTGCCCTCCAAAAGCCCGCAGGGCGCTTCTCCATGTGAAAACAACCCAGCTAGCCCGGGAACAGGCCGCGCCGCCGATGCACCCCTTGGTCCGCCCTTGGTGCGCCCCTTGGTCCGCCCTTGGTGTGCCCCTTGGTGCGCCCCTTGGTGCGCCACGCGGCGCACTGCCAGATGGTTTTCAGAAAATTCTTGCAATAACGGCAAATATACCTATAGTGGGATGCGCATTTAAGGACAGCATCCCATGAGCGTCACCGAACTCCCCACCGCCTTCCTCTACGTCATCCTTAGCCAGCTCGCCGCCCTCCTGCTGCAAGGTGCAGGCGGCAATCGGGATGAAGCGTGGGAAGCTGCGAAGACGCTCGTCATGGGGCACAGCCCGCAGACCGTGACCGAACTCCGCCTGATCGTCCGAAGCCTGACGCTCAGCTTGCAGGCCGGCGAAGCGCTCGCGCAGGCGGTCCAGCCGGACATGCCGCTGAACCGCGTGATACGGCTGCGCAGCGGCGCCGTCGCCTTGACCCGCGAGGCCACCAAGGCGGAACGGGGATTGGAGAAGCTGCACACCGCCCGCGCGCAAGGCCAGCCGGAGCCAGTCCAGCCTGAGCCCGAACCGGTGGCGCCCTCGATCGAAAGGGTCGGCGCGCTGATCGAGGAAAACATCACCGTCGCCGCCTATGCCAAGGCGCACGGGATCAGCTTCACCGAGGCTCTCCAGCGCCGCCAGCGCGACAAGCGCATCGCCGACCGGGAACGCAAGAAGGTCCAGCAGGCCCTGGCCGACGCCCAGGCGGCCGTCCCCGCTTGATCGTTGCCGCCTGATCTTTACCGCCTGGTCCCTTATCGCCTGATGACCGGCGAGGGGATGCTTTCGATCATCACGTTGATCACCGCCGGCTTCTCGCTGGCCAATGAGCGCTCGATTGCCGGTCCCAGGTCCTCGATCTTGGTGACCAGCTCCCCATGGCCTCCCAGCGCTTCGGCCACGAGGTCGTATCGGGTCGCGTTCAGCTCGCAGCCGAAGGTGCGGTTCGGTCCGTAATCGCGGACCTGCAGGTTGTACTCCGCGTTCCAGCGGCAGTCGGTGCCGACGATCGCGACGAACGGCAGGTTGCAGCGGACGGCGGTCTCGACCTCGGCCATGTGGAAGCCGAACGTGCCGTCCCCCAGCACCGCGAACACGGGGTTCTTCGGGTCCACCACCCGCGCGCCCGCGGCCATCGGCAGCGACGAGCCGATGGAACCGGTGACGCCGTTGATCATCCGCCGTTCGTTTCGCAGGATACTTTGTCCCCATTGCGAGAACTCGCCGCCGTCGGCGATCAGGATGCTGTCCGGCGTCAGGAAGCGTTGCAGCGTCTGGAACACCTGGGCCGGATGCAGCTTGTCCGGCGTGGCGGACCGCAAGTCCTTCCAGTCCGCCGGGCGATCATAGAAGCAGGCATGCGCCTCCCGCAGCCAGGCTTCGTTGCTCGGGCCGCGGCCGGTGCCGCGCGCGATCAGCGTCCGGGCCGCCGGGACCGTATCCGCCACGCAGCCGAATGCCAGCAATTTTCCCTTGTTCTCCACCGCCCGGTTCAGGATCGCGCCGTCCGGGTCGATGGCGATGAACCGGCAATCCGGCGCGAACGGGGCGCCGCCGAACTTCACGGTGAAATCCATCGCCTTGCCCAGCAGCAGCACGAGGTCGGCTTTCTTCGCGACCTCCAGATAGGCGCCGAGCGAAGCGTCGTTGAAGGATCGGGGGCCTTCGCTGATGCAGGCGGGGATGTGCAGCGTGCTCTCGATCCGGCGCAGCAGGGTGCGGCCGGCGGCGGTGGCCAGCACCGGGGCGGCGATCACCAGCGGGTGCTTCGCGTCGGCCAGCAGCGAGAGGATGGCGTCGGCCGCGGCGTCGGACAGCGGCACCGGTTCGGCGGTGAAGTCGGCTGCGGTGGGCCAGGCGATGTCGGCTTCGTCGACCGTGGCGTCCAGCACGTCGGACGGCAGGCTGAGCGCCACCGGGCCGGGCCGGCCGGCGGTCGCGATGCGCACCGCCTTCGCCACGTCCATCCCGACGGTCGCGGTGTCGGTCGCCATCCAGGCGGCCTTGCAGACGGGCGCGGCCATGTCGACCTGCCGCAGTTCCTGGAACCCGCCGCGGCCGAGCTGGTCGGTTTCGGTGTGGCCGGACATCAGGATCATGGGGGTTTCCTGGCCGAGCGCGGTGAACAGCGCGCCGACGGCGTTGGCATGGCCGGGGCCGCCGGTGACCCAGGCGATGCCGGGGCGCCCGGTCAGGCGTCCGTAGGAGTCGGCCATGTGGACCGTCGCGGCCTCGTGCCGGACGTGGAACAGCGTCAGCTTGGAGTCGATCGCGGCGTCGAACAGCGACATGATGTGGTTGCCCGACAGGGTGAAGATGTCGGTCAGACCGGCGTTTTCGAGGGTGCGCACGACGATGTCGGCGCCGCGGAGCTTGGGCATGTCCTGGGATTCCTATGGGGACGCGCTGTCCTCGGGGGCCATGTCATGAATTCCCTGGGGAAATCCCCGGGGAAATCCCCGGGGAAATCCCTGGGGAAATCCCTGGGGAAATCCCTGAAGGAGCCCCTGGAGGGGCCCTTGGGGAAGCCCCCGGGGAAGGCGTTGAGGCAGCCGTCCGCGGCTGTCCTGTGTCGAAGCACAGTCGTGGATGGCCGGGACAAGCCCGGCCATGACACGGTGTGCCGAATAAGCGGCTGTGGCGGCTCAGACCGGATCCCACAGGTACACGTCGCGGGTACGCTCCAGCGGGGTGAAGCTGTTCTTCACCGCCGGCAGCCACATCTCCGCCAGCTTTTCCAGGTTCCAGCCATCCGGCCGCGCCATGATGCGGATCGGGCGGGGCTGGTTGTACAGGTAGACCTCGTTGCCGCGGACGCCGAAGATCTGGCCGGACACGCCGGACGCCGCGTCGGTGCCCAGGAAGGCGATCAACTGCGCGATGTGGTCCGGCTTGGTCTTCTCGGCGCGGGCCTGCATCTGCTCCTCGGTCTGGCCGGGGATCGTCTCGATCATGCGGCTGAAGGCGTGCGGGCCGATGCAGTTCGACCGGACGTTATAGCGCTGCATGTCCATGGCGATGTTGCGCGACAGGCCGGCGATCCCCAGCTTGGCGGCGCCGTAGTTGACCTGGCCGACGGAGCCGATCAGGCCCGAGGTCGAGGTCATGTGGACGTAGCACCCGCTCTCCTGCTTGCGGAAATGCGGGATCGCGGCGCGGGAGACGTAGAAGGCGCCATAGAGGTGGACCTTGATGACCGCGTCCCATTCCTCGATCGACATGTAGTGGAACATGCGGTCGCGCAGGATGCCGGCGTTGTTCACGACCATGTCGATCTTGCCGAAGTTGTCGATGGCGTCCTGCACCATCTTCTGCGCGTCCTCCCAGGAGGCGACGCTGCCGGAGTTGGCGACGGCTTTGCCCTTGCCGTATTTCTGCTCGATCTCCTGGACCACGCGCTGAGCGGGACCGGCGTCCTGGCCCTCACCGGTCACCGTGGCGCCGATATCGTTGACGACCACCATGCCGCCATTGGCCGCGATCGTCAGCGCCGTGGCCTTGCCGATGCCGTTGCCGGCGCCGGTCACGACCGCGACTTTCCCGTCAAGCATTCCCATTGGGTTTCCTCCATCAAAACTGGGCGGCGGCACAATGCGTCAGGATGCGATCCGTGTCATCATCCGGGGCTACTGATCGGTAGGGGATTCGTCATGGAGTTGGGATTTCTGGGCCTGGGCCAGATGGGCGCGGCCATTGCCGAACGGCTGGAACAGCACGGCGCCAGGCTGCACGTCTACGATCCGAACCCGGCGGCGATGGCCCCGTTCGTGGAGCGGGGCGCGATCGCCCAAGGGTCGGCGCGGGCCGTGGCCGAGACGGCCGGGATCGTGTTCGCCTGCCTGCCCAGCGGCGCGGTCAGCGAGGCGGTGGCGTCCGAAGTCGCGGCCGGCGGCGCCGTGCGGATCTATGTCGAGATGTCCACGATCGGCGGCGAAGCCCTGTCGAAGGTCCAGGCGGCAGTGGAACCGCGCGGCATCGCCCTGCTCGACTGCCCCATCAGCGGCGGGCCCAAAGGCGCTCGGGCCGGCACGCTGACGGTGATCTGCGCCGGCCCGCCCGAGGTGAGGGCCAAGGTGATGCCCTGGCTGCAGCGCATCGGCGGCCGGGTGTTCGAGGTCGGGGACACGCCCGGCCAGGCGCAGTTGATGAAGCTGGTCAACAACCTGATCAACGCCGCCAACATGGCCACGGCGTATGAGGGCCTGGTGCTGGGCGCGAAGGGCGGGCTGGACCCGGACCAGATGGTCGCGGTGCTGAACGTCTCGACCGGGCAGAACAACGCGACGCTGACCAAGCTGCCGAAGGCCGTGCTGCCCGGCACGTTCGACTTCGGCGCCGCGCTGTCGATCATGGTGAAGGACGTGACCCTGGGCCTGGCGGAGGCGAAGGCGCGGGGCGTGCCGATGTGGGTCCACGAACAGGTCGGCCAGCTTTGGCGCTTCGGCGAGCAGCAGGGGCTGGGCCGGGAGGATTTCACCACGCTGATCAAGGTGCTGGAGGGCTGGACCGGGGTGCAGGTGCGGAGCCGGCCGAAGTGACCGGTTGGGGCCTGCTCTGCGGGGGGAGGTCTTTCAGGCAGGTGCGCACCAGGGGGGCGCAATAGGCGTCGGGGGCGAAGGTCGCGTCGGTCTCGCCGCTGTAGCGGACCTGGGAGACGCGGCCTTCGTCCAGGCGCACGGTCATGTGGCAGTCCCCGCCGCCCGAGAAGCTCAGGTCGCCGACGATCGGCAGCGCCAGGCTCAAGCCGCCCGAGCTGGTGGAGCTGCCGTCATAGGACAGGATGGCGGTCTGCCCGAACGTGTCCCGCCGGTTGGGAACGCCGAGGCAGCTTTCGAGGTCCACGGCCGACAGCCCGACCAGCCGGGTCTCCGCGTGGCGGGCGGTGTGGGAGTCCTGGACCGAGCAGGCGGCCAGGGTGAGGGAGAGGGCGACCAGGGGGAGGCTGGGATGCTGCATTGCGGTGGTGAACGAGCGCCCGCTGGTGCGGTTGCGAGGTGCCTTGCCAACATCGAACGTGCTGTTGCGGAGTACGTCGGTCCTGCCGTCCGATCAGAAGATGGCCGCCGAAGATGGCTACCGAAGATGGCCATCGGGGCCTGTGAGCAGATCATCGCGCAGGCGGCTGGAGCAGGGGGCGTGACTTCGACCGCGTGATCGGGGCGCATGCACTGGCTGTCGGGGCCGTGCTGATGTCCGGGACATTCCAGGTTTGTCCTGGGAGGGTTGGGTCGCCTGACGCCTGGTTTGATGGCTGGGCGTCCTGTCCATGGGGGCTAGATCTGGTTATTTATTGATCTGAAGATGCATGATCGATCATCGATATGACTAATAGTGGTGCAAATACAAAGGCCACCCCGCAATTTATGAACTAAAATTAGCCATGCTGCATTGCAGCGCCCGGAGCCCGTCGCTAATGTCCTCGCCACCCGATCCCAGCCCCATGCGAAGGACTTTGGCTTCATGGCCCCGACGAGCAACCTCCCGCCCCCCGGACTGTCCCGGCGCCGCGTCCTGAAAGGCGCCGCCGCCGTTGCGGGGGCCGCCGCAGGCTCCGGCGCGATCACCGGGTTCCCGACGATCTGGGCCCAGACCATCAAGGACATCGTCCTGCGCCATTCCGGCCCGCCCGTGACCGCCATCCCCGCGATCGCCGAACAGGCCACCAAGGACCTGGGCTTCAAGGTCCAGATGCAGGCCAGCGAGAACGCGGACCTGCTGAACCGCTTCCTCTCGGCGCCGGACTCCATGGACTGCGCCGACGTGGCCCTGACCAACCTGCGCTACCTGACCGGCCGCGGCACCCTGCAGGGCATCCCGTTGGCCAAGTTCAAATACTGGAACGAGACGATGCCGATATTCACCAAGGGTGAGTATCCGGACGGCCGCAAGCTGCCGCAGCAGGGCATCACGCCGACCATGGTGCTGTACGCGACCGACGCCACCGGCCAGAAGGCGACCGGCGGCACGCCGTCGGACTTCGTCACCGGCATCCCGACCGTCATCAACGGCGACACGCTGGGCATCCGTCCCGACCTCGTGCACCGCAAGGTCGATAGCTGGGCCGACCTGCTCAGCCCCGACTTCAAGGGCAAGGCCGCGCTGCAGGACAACCCGACCATCGGCATCATCGACGTGGCGATGGCGATGGAGGCCCGCGGCGACGTCAAGTACGGCAACAAGGGCAACATGACCAAGGCGGAGATCGACAAGACGATCGACACCATGCTGAAGGTCAAATCCTCCGGCCAGTTCCGCAGCTTCTGGTCCTCCTTCGACCAGTCGGTGAACCTGATGGCCTCGGGCGAGGTGGTGATCCAGTCCATGTGGTCGCCCGCCGTCGCCGCCGTGCGGTCCCGCGGCATCCCCTGCACCTTCCAGCCGCTGAAGGAAGGATACCGCGGCTGGGCCTACACGCTGGGCGTCATGAAGCACGTCACCGGCATGAAGCTGGACGCCTTCCATGAGTACATGAACTGGTATGCCTCGGGCTTCGAGGGGTCCTTCATCGCCCGCGAAGGCTATTACTCGGCGCAGCCCGACAACGCCCGCAAGTTCCTCACCCCCGCCGAGGCGGCTTACTGGTTCGACGGCAAGCCCGCGGAAGCCGATATCATGAGCCCGTTCGGCAAGCTGATGGAAAAGGCCGGGAACGTCCGCGACGGCGGCTCCATCTGGCAGCGCCTGAGCAACATCGCCGTGTGGAACTCGGTGATGGATGAGGACCGCTACCTCACCCGCCGCTGGAACGAATTCATCACGTCGTAATCCGATTTTCCGAGGTTCCATCATGCAACTTGGTGTTTTCATCCCCATCGGCAACAACGGGTGGCTGATCTCCACCACCTCGCCGCAGTACAAGCCCAGTTTCGATCTCAACAATACGATCGTGCAGAAGGCCGAGGCGTTCGGCTTCGACTTCGCCCTGTCGATGATCAAGCTGCACGGGTTCGGCGGGCCGTCGCAGTTCTGGGACTACAACCTGGAGTCCTTTACGCTGATGGCCGGCCTGGCCGCCGTCACCAAGCGCATCCAGCTCTTCGCCACCTGCGCCGTGCTGACCATGCCGCCGCCGCTGACCGCCCGCATGGCGGTGACGATCGACAGCATCTCCCACGGCCGTTTCGGTGTGAACATCATCTCCGGCTGGCAGCGCCGGGAATACACCCAGATGGGCATCTGGCCCGGCAGCGAGCACTACAAGCGCCGCTACGAATACTGCGCCGAATACGTCTCCATCATGAAAGAGCTGTGGGAGACCGGGCACAGCGATTTCAAGGGCGACTTCTTCCAGATGGATCACTGCCAGCTCCTGCCGAAGCCGGAGAAGAAGATCCCCATCATCTGCGCGGCGCAGTCGCAGGCCGGCATGAAGTTCGCGGCGCAATACGCCGACTACAATTTCTGCGGCAGCGGCGGCATCAACGAGCCGACCAAGCTCGCCCCCAGCGTCGCCAGCCTGGTGAAGGCGACCGAGGAGACCGGCCGCGACTGCGGTGCGCTGGTGCTGCAGATGATCATCGCCGACGAGACCGATGAGGCCGCCGAGGCGAAATGGGCGCATTACGTCGCCGGGACCGACAGGGTGGCGCTGGCCTATCGCGACGACCAGGCGTCGGACGACCCGAACAAGGACCCGTACTCCCAGGCCAACAAGCGCCGGACGCTGGGCATCGAGGAGCTGCCGACCAACCAGGGCGTCCTGGTCGGCTCGTATGCCAAGGTCGCGCGCATGCTGGATGAGCTGTCGGAAGTGCCCGGCGTGCGCGGCGTGATGATGACGTTCGACGACTTCGTCATCGGCATGGAGCAGTTCGGCACGCGGATCCTGCCGCTGATGCGCTGCCGGAACAAGGTCAAGATGGCCGCATGATCAGCGACGCCGTCACGTCGATCCTGCCGTCCCGGCTGCTGGCCTCGGGTGAGCGCCGGACGCGGCGGGGCCGGCTGCCGCCATGGATGGTGTCCTGGGCCCAGGTCGCCCCCATGGCGCTGGTCCTGGTGGTGCTGTTCGCGCTGCCGACCATCCTGTTCCTGGTCGTCAGCTTCTATGACTGGGACCGGGTCGGCATCTATCCGGCCTTCATCCTGGACAACTACCGCGACCTGCTGACCACGCCGGCGACGTGGCGCGTCTATGTCAGCAGCCTGCGCTTCGCGGCGATCGTCTGGGCCGTCACGCTGTTCCTGGGCTTCAACATCGCCTACTTCCTGATCTTCCACGTGCGCAGCAAGATCACCCGCACCGTGCTGTTCCTGCTCTGCGCGATCCCGTTCTGGACGTCGGGCATCATCCGCACCATCGCCTGGATCCCGTTCCTGGGCCGCAACGGCGCCTTCAACACCATGCTGATGATGGCAGGGATCACGTCGAAGCCGCTGGAGTTCCTGCTGTTCTCCGACTTCGCCGTCATCATCACCTATGTCCACCTGTTCACCCTGCTGATGGTCGGGCCGATCGCCAACTCCATGGCCAAGATCGACAAGGCGCTGCTGGAGGCGGCGATCGACGCCGGCGCCAGCCGCTGGCGGGTGATGGTCGACGTGGTGATCCCGCTGTCGAAGACCGGGATCGTCCTGGGCTCCATCCTGGTGTTCACCCAGGTGATGGGCGATTACTTCGTCGTCAAGCAAATGAGCGGCGGGCAGAGCGCCTCCATCGTCTCCATGCTCTCGACCGAGATCCAGGCGATGCAATACCCGCCCGCGGCGGCCAACGCGATGGTGCTGGTCGTGTTCGTCGCCCTGCTGGTCGCCGCGATGATGAAGGTCGTCGATGTCCGCAAGGAACTGGTGAAGTAGACATGGCCGCGATCAGAGCCAGCGAGAAACGTCCCTGGACCTTCTACGCCCTCGCGACGTTGTTCGTCGCCTTCCTGCTGTTCCTCTACGGCCCGATGTTCGTCATCTACATCCTGTCGTTCCAGGGGCCGAACGGCGGCGTGACGTTCCCGATGGTCGGCGTCTCCCTCACCTGGTTCCATGAGGTCTTCCAGAAGGAGCAGATGGCCAACCTGCCGGTGGCCTTCGTCCGGTCCGTCGAACTGGCGACGGTGGTCTGCATCCTGACGGTGGTCTTCTCGGTCGCCGCCGGCCTGGGCTTCCGCCGGCGGTTTCCCGGATCGGGGGTGCTGTTCTACATCG
Source organism: Rhodopila sp. (assembly GCF_035548235.1). GTDB lineage: Bacteria > Pseudomonadota > Alphaproteobacteria > Acetobacterales > Acetobacteraceae > Rhodopila. Next base: position 32,390 of record NZ_DASZTJ010000009.1, on the reverse strand, counting down.
CCGTCGCCAGCCTGGTGATGCCCAGCCTGCTGGTGGGCTTCGGCATCGGCCTGGGCTTCCAGTTCCTCGGCTGGCAGACCTCCCTGTTCACCTCCGCCCTCGGGGCGCAACTGACCTGGACGCTGCCGTTCGGCCTGTTCGCGATGTTCGCGGTGGTCAACCGCTTCAACCGGTCGTGGGAGGAAGCGGCGACGGACCTGGGCGCCAGCGCCTGGCAGCGCCTGCGCTACGTGACGCTGCCGATCCTGGCGCCCGGCATCTTCGGCGTCGCCATGGGCGCCTTCACCCTGTCCTATGACGAATACGCCCGCACCACGCTGACCATCGGGCCAAAGAACACGCTGCCGCTGGAGATCTATGCGTTGATCTCCTCGGCGTCCTCGCCCACCCTGTTCGCGATCGGCACGCTGACCACGGCGGTGTCCTTCACCGCGATCATCGCCACGCTGATCATCGTCACCCGCATGCAGCGACGCCGAGCGGCTTTGAGGGCTTGAGAATGGATAATCGATTCGATGTGGAACTGGTGTCGGTCACCAAGCGCTATGGCACCACGCTGGCCGTGGACGACATTTCGTTGCGTATCCCGCGCGGCACCTATTGCTGCCTGCTGGGACCGTCCGGCTGCGGCAAGACCACCACGCTGCGCATGATCGCGGGGCACGAGGCGGTGACCGAGGGCGATATCCTGATCCATGGGGAGAACGTCTCCGACCTGCCGCCGGTCAAGCGCGGCACGGCGATGATGTTCCAGTCCTATGCGCTGTTCCCCCACATGAACTGCCTGGACAATGTCGCCTTCAGCCTGAAGATGCGCGGCGTCGCCAAGAAGGAACGCCATGCCAAGGCGCGCGAGTTCCTGGAGCTGGTGCATATGGGCAGCTATGCGGAACGGTTGCCGGCGCAACTATCGGGCGGGCAGCAGCAGCGCATCGCCCTGGCGCGCGCGCTGATCAACCGCCCGCGCGTGCTGCTGCTGGATGAACCGCTGTCGGCGCTGGACCCGTTCCTGCGCACCAAGGTCCGCGAAGAGCTGAAGCGCCTGCAGCGCGAACTGGGCATCACGTTCATCCATGTCACCCACAGCCAGGACGAGGCGATGGCGCTGGCCGACCTGATGGTGGTGATGGAGGCCGGCCATATCCGCCAGGCCGCGCAGCCGCGCGAGATCTTCGAACGTCCCGTCAGCCCGTTCATCGCCCGGTTCATCGGCAGCCACAACGTCTTGCGTTTCGATACCGGCCCGATCGCGGTGCGCGCCGACCGCTGCCGCCTGGGCGCGGCGGGAGAGGGGCCGCATGTGAACGGCCAGGTCGTCGCGGTCGAATACCAGGGCGCCATGGTCCGCGTCGCGGTGATGACGGAAGCAGGGGACGAGGTCTCGGCGCTGGTCCCCGACCAGGCCTTCTATCGCAAGCCGGCGGAACCGGGCGATCCGGCGACGCTGGTCTGGGCCCCGGAAGACACCCACGCCCTGGTGGAGTCTTGACCTCCGAGGGAATTGTCATCGGAGCGCCATAGCCGCTAGCTTGCCGCCATAACGGCAAGGAGAGAACGGTCATGGCCGACAGCTATCACGGCGCCTGTTTCTGCGGCGCGGTCGAAATCGAGGTCACGGGCGCGCCGGAGGGCATGGGCTACTGCCATTGCCGGTCCTGCCGGTCCTGGTCCGGCGGTCCGGTCAATGCGTTCACGTTATGGAAACCCGAGGCCGTGAAGGTCACCAAGGGCGCAGACCAGATCGGCGAATACCACAAGACCGAGGTCAGCTACCGGCAGTTCTGCAAGCTCTGCGGCGGCCACCTGCTGACCCGGCACCCGCCGCTGGGGATGATCGATGTCTTCTCGGCAACCATTCCGGACCTGAAATTCGAGCCGGGGGTCCATGTCAACTATCAGGAAACGGTGCTGCCGCCGATGCAGGACGGGTTGCCGAAGTTCAAGGATTTTCCAGCAGAATTCGGCGGATCGGGGGAGATGGCTTAACCTTTCCCGTCATGGCCGGCCTTGCGCCGGTCATCCGCGGCTTGGTCGCTGACACCGAATGGCACGGATGGCCGGGACAAGCCCGGCCATGACGGGAAGGACCAACGCGGACGGGAATGCCTACCGCCCCAGCGTCGGCATCGTGAACTCCGGCCCGCGCCGAGATCCCGCCGCCCAGCGCTGCGTCACCGCCTTGTAGCGCGTGTAGAACCGCACGCCTTCCGGCCCGTAGATGTGGTGGTCGCCGAACAGCGAATGCTTCCATCCGCCGAACGAATGGAACGCCATCGGCACCGGGATCGGCACGTTGATGCCGACCATGCCGATCTGGATGGCCTGGGTAAAATCCCTGGCTACACCCCCATCGTTGGTGAACAGTGCGACGCCGTTCCCATATTCATGCGCGTTGATCATCCTAGTTGCGGTTGCAACATCCGGCGCTCGGATTACCGACAGCACCGGGCCGAAGATCTCGTCCTTGTAGATCTTCATGTCCGGCGTCACGTTGTCGAACAGGCAGCCGCCCAGGAAGAAGCCGTTCTCATAGCCCTGCAGCTTCAGCCCGCGCCCGTCGACCACCAGGTCGGCGCCTTCCTTCACGCCGTGATCGACATAGCCGCGCACCTTCATCATGTGCTCGCGCGTCACCAGCGGCCCCATCTCGGCTTCCGGATCGACGCCCGGCGCGACCTTCAGCGCGCGGACCCGCGGCGCCAGCTTGTCCATCAGCGCATCGCCCGCCGATCCGACGGTGACCGCGACCGACACTGCCATGCAGCGCTCGCCCGCCGCGCCATAGGCCGATCCCATCAAGGCGTCGACCGCGTCGTCGATATTCGCGTCCGGCATCACCACCAGGTGGTTCTTTGCCCCGCCCAGCGCCTGCACGCGCTTCCCGTGGGAGGTGCCGCCGCGATAGATCGTTTCGGCAATGGCGGTCGAGCCGACGAAGCTGATCGCCGCGATACCGGGATGGGCGATGATCGTCTCCACCGCCTCACGCCCGCCCTGCACCACGCTGAACACGCCGTCCGGCAGGCCGGCTTCCTGCAGCAAGGCCGCCAGCTTCAGCGAAACGGACGGGTCCTTCTCGGATGGTTTCAAAATGAAGCAGTTGCCGCAGGCCAGCGCGACGGGGATCATCCACAGCGGTACCATGATCGGGAAGTTGAACGGCGTGATGCCGGCAACGACACCCAAGGGCTGACGGATCGACCACGCATCGATCCCGGTGCCGACCTGGTCGGTGTATTCGCCCTTCAGCAGGTGCGGGATGCCGCAGGCGAATTCGACGACCTCCAGGCCGCGCTGCACTTCGCCGTCCGCGTCCGACAGCACCTTGCCGTGTTCGGCGGTGATGATCGCCGACATCTCCTTGCGGTCGCGCTCCAGCAGGTCCTTAAGCTTGAATATCACGCGCGCGCGGCGCAGCGGCGGGGTATTGGCCCAGGCCGGCCACGCGGCCGTGGCAGCCGCGACCGCCTTGTCCACCTCGGAGGCGTTGGCCATCGCGACCTTGCCCGTGATCTCGCCCGAAGCCGGGTTGAACACGTCGCCAAACGAACCGCTGGTGCCGGCCACCAGTTTGCCGCCGATGAAATGGCCGATTTCGCGCATGGGTGGACCCTCCGGGTGGATGATTGGCGGTGGCGTAGAACAGGTTGCGCCAAGGGTCCAGAGGGCGGTCCTGAAACGTCGCTGGATTGACCGCTATCCGTTCCGCACGGACTATCGCGGGAACCAAGACCAGGGGGCCTCCATGGAGTTCGGCGTCTATCACGAGTTTCCCTCGCTCGCCGGCCGGCCTGACACCGCTGCCTTCGAAGACGCCTTCGACCTGGTCGAAGCGGCGGACGATTGGGGCCTGGACATCATGTGGCTCGCCGAACTGCACTTCGATCCCGAACGCTCCGTCCTCTCTTCCCCGCTCTGCGTCGCCTCGGCCGCCGCCGCTCGGACCAAGCGGATCCGGATCGGCATCGGCGTGCAGGTGCTGCCGCTGGGCAACCCGCTGCGCATCGCCGAGGACGTCGCGACCGTCGACCAGATCAGCCGCGGCCGCCTGGTCCTGGGCGTCGGCCGCAGCGGCGTCGCCCGCACCTATGAGGCGTACAACATCCCCTATGCCGAAAGCCGCGGACGGTTCGGCGAGACGCTGGCCATCATCCAGAAAGCATGGGACGCGCCGGTCGTGTCGTTCGAGGGCGACTATTTCCGCTTCGCCGACATCGCCGTCACGCCGCGTCCGTTCCAGGCCGGCGGGCCGCCGATCTATATCGCCGCCACCAGCCCGGATACCTATGCGGCGATCGGCCGGCGCGGCAAACCGATCCTGATGGGCGTGAAGTTCGAAGACGCCCGTGAACTCGCCCCGCTGATCCAGGCCTATCGCGATGCGTGGAAAGCGGCCGGGCATCCCGGCCAGGGCCATGTCACGATGCGCACGCCCGGTTACCTGGCCAGCACCGCCGCCGCGGCGCGCGCGGACGCCGAAGCGAGCCTGCTGCACTATTACAGGGCACAGGCGGCGCTGCAGATGGACTCCGCCCGCCGGCCCGGCGTCGACGGCGCCGACCGCAAGCGCGCGGCCGCCGAACGACTGAATGCCATGACGTTCGAGGAGGCGCAGCGCGGCTCGATCCTGTTCGGCACGCCGGACGAGGTCACCGATCGGTTGAAAGCCCTGGAGCGCGATATCGGCCTGGACGGCATCATGATCGAGATGAACACCGGCGGCCTGATCGCGCACGAGAAGGAGAAGGCGGCGCTGCGGCTGCTGTGCCGGGAGGTGATGCCGCGGTTCCGGTGAGCCCCGACGCCGCCCGGCGTCAGAATCCCAAAATGACGCCGCCCGGCGTCAGAATCCCAAAATAACGCCGCCCGGCGTCAAAATCCCAAAATGACGCCGCCCGGCGCCAGGATCCCAAAATGACGCCGCCCGGCGTCAGAACTCGACGTCCAGCTCGTCGATCTGCTCCGGCTCCTGCTGTGCGGCGGCGAACCATTCGCGCATGTCGGGCCAGGCCATGACGGTCTGGCAATAGCGTTCGCACAGGCCTTCCATCTTGACGTCGTAGCTGCGGAACCGGGTGACGACCGGGGCGTACATGCAGTCGGCGATGGTGGGCTTCAGCCCGAACAGCCACGGACCTTTCCAGGTCGTCAGGCATTCCCGCCAGATGCCGCAGATATGGTCGATATCGGCTTCCACCTGCGACCACAGGGTGAACCCCGGCCGGTACAGCCGCAGGTTCATCGGCAGGGATTCGCGCAGCGCGGTGAACCCCGAATGCATCTCCCCCGAGATCGAGCGGCAGCGTGCCCGAGCAGCCTTGTCGGCGGGGAGCATGGCGGCGTCGGGGAAGGTTTCGTTGAGGTATTCGGCGATCGCCAGCGTATCCCAGACCACCACGTCGTCGTGCATCAGCGCCGGGACGCGGATCGAAGAGGCTTGCATCAGCAGTTCCTTGCGGTTCGCCGGGTCCTCGGGGTCGACGACCTTTTCCTCGAATTTCAACCCGGAGAGGCGCGCCAGCAGGAAGCCGCGCAGCGACCACGAGGAGTAGTTCTTGCTGCTGATGAGAAGCGTGGCCCCAGACATAGTGACAAACCCCCAAGCATCCTGGCATGCTGCGGCGCATCATAACAACGGCGCCAACACCATGGCGAGGCTTTGTGATAGACCTGCGACAGGTTACTGTGTGGTATCGATAGCTTCCTCCTCACCGGCGGCGGCGTGGGACCGGCAGGACCATTGGACAAAGACCGTGCGTAGCCCAGACCCGATCCTGCATTTTCCATCCGAGACGCCGTATTTCCGGCCCTTTCCGAGCTGCCTGGCGAGGGTGCGCGGGGACAGGTTTCCCCGAGGGCAGGTCGCCATGAAAGGCCGCTGTTCAGCCCGATGATGTATAGCTTCTACCAGGCCCAGGCGGATCTGCTCTACCCCGTACGCCAGGCCGCCAAGTTGGGCGCTGGCCTGTGCCGCATCGTGGATTGGGGGGCAGCGACCCCCGCGCCGCTGCGGGCCATCGGCGCGGCGCTGACCCTGGTGGCCGAAAGCGGCCTGACCCACCGCCGTCCGGATTACGGGTTTCGCACGACCGGCATGGGGAACGACACGGTCGCGGTGACCGAGGAGATCCGCTTCTCCACCCCGTTCGGCAACCTGCTGCGTTTCCGCAAGGACACCGACGTCAAGCAGCCGCGCGTCCTGGTCGTGGCGCCGATGTCGGGACACTTCGCCACGCTGCTGCGCGGCACCGTGGCGGTGCTACTGCCGGACAACGACGTCTACATCACCGACTGGAAGAACGCCCGCGACATCCCGCTGTCGGAAGGCCGGTTCGGCTTCGACGAATATGTCGACCACGTCATCCGGTTCCTGGAGATCATGGGGGAGGGCAGCCACCTGATCGCCGTCTGCCAGCCGGCGGTCGCCGCGCTCGCGGCCGCGGCGGTGATGGCGGAGCAGGGCAACCGCGCCCAGCCGCGCAGCCTGACGCTGATGGCCGGCCCGATCGACACGCGGCAGAACCCGACCAGGGTGAACGAGCTGGCGAAGTCCCGCTCGATCGAATGGTTCGAGAAGAACCTGATCACCGCCGTACCCTGGCGCTACAAGGGCGCCGCGCGGCGGGTCTATCCGGGCTTCCTGCAGCTGACCGCGTTCATGTCGATGAACCTGGACCGGCACATCAACGCGCACCTGGCGCAGTTTCGCGCGCTGGCTTGCGGCGACATGCCCGCGGCCGACGCGCATCGGCGGTTCTATGGCGAGTACAATGCCGTCATGGACCTGCCGGCGGAGTTTTATCTGGAAACCGTCAACCGGGTCTTCCAGACGCACGACCTGCCGCTGGGCAAGCTGACCTGGCACGGCCAGAAGGTGAAGCCCGAGGCGATCCGCCGTACCGCGCTACTGACGGTGGAGGGGGAGCGCGACGACATCTGCGCCATCGGCCAGACGATGGCGGCGCTGGACCTGTGCACCGGCGTCCGCATCAGCCAGAAGCGGCACCATTTGCAGTCGGGCGTCGGGCACTACGGCGTGTTCAGCGGGTCGCGCTGGGCGCGGGAGGTGTATCCGAAGGTGCGGCAGATGATCGAGGTGACGAACTGAGCGTCGTCGGGGTCGGTCGTCTTTAGGGGGAATCCGGCGGGACGTCCCAAGGATTGATGACCGGCACGCCGTTATGCACGAAGTCGGCGCTGTTGCGGGTCGCGACCGTCAGTCCGTGAACCGCCGCGGTCGCGGCGATCAGGCTGTCGCGATACGGTCGGTTGACAGGCGCCCGAAGGGCGGCGGTCGTCAGGGCCACGGCCGTGTCGACCGGGAGAACGCGGTCGCGGAAAATCGGCAGGACGCGAGTCTCAAGCCAGATGCGCAGGATCCTCGCGGAGGCAGGATCGCGCCGCTGGAGGCGAAGCACGCCGACCTCCAGCTCCTCCACGACGATCGCCGACAGGAACATGGCAGACGGGTCTATGCGCACGGCCCACCGGGCGACATTGGGATCGATGCGCGACGTATTGGCTTTCCGCAATTCGGATATGACGTTCGTATCGAGCAAATACATCAGTCGAATTCAGCGATTCGGCCTGGCTCCTTGGAACGCACGCTGTCGAAGTCTACATCAATGTCGGCGATGCGCGCATATGCCGATGGCATCGCCAGTAAATCCAAAATCGTTTTTCCCTGAGCCGTCTTGTCCGGAGGCGCTCCTTGCGCGGCCAATCGCTGATATGTATCGAAACTCAGCAGCACATGGGCGGGCTTGCCCCGGTCCGTGATGTAGACCGGCCCGTCCGCCGCGGCGCGCTTCGCCTTGGCGGTGTCTTGGTTGAATTCGCGGCTGGTCAGTGTCGTGATCGTCATGCCCCATCTCCCACGCCATGTAGATACGTTGCTACAATCCGGAGTTCAACATCGCTTCCCCTTGATCCAAGCCGGCGCTAAATCCCCGCCATGTCCCTCCTCGTCATCTCCGGCGTCGTGATCCGTGTCGGCGGCCGCACGCTGCTGAACGGTGCCGACCTGACGATCGACCCCGGCCGGCGCATCGGGCTTGTCGGCCGCAACGGCGCGGGCAAGTCCACCCTGTTGCGTGCCATCGCCGGCGACCTCGCCGTCGACGGGGGTGAAATCCGGCTGAACGCCCGCGCGCGCATGGCCACCGTGCGGCAGGAGGCGCCGGAAGGCCCGTCGTCGCTGCTGGACACCGTGCTGCAGGGCGATCCCGAACGCCTGGCGCTGCTGGCGGAGCTTGAAACCGCCGACCCGCACCGCATGGCGGAGATCCACGAACGCCTGATCGCCATCGGCGCCGAGTCCGCCCCGGCGCGCGCCGCGACCATCCTGGCCGGCCTCGGTTTCGACGAAGCGGCGCAGGCGCGGCCCGTCGCGGAGTTTTCCGGCGGCTGGCGCATGCGCGTGGCGCTGGCGACCGCGCTGTTCGCCAACCCCGACCTGCTGCTGCTGGACGAGCCGACCAACCACCTGGACCTGGAAGCCACGCTCTGGCTGGAATCCTGGCTGGCCCGCTTTCCCGGCGCCGCGCTGGTCGTCTCCCACGACCGCGGCCTGCTGGATCGTGCCGTCGAGGCGATCGCGCACCTGGACAAGGGCAAGCTGTCGCTGACCCCCGGCGGCTTCGACGAGTTCGTCCGCATCCGCACCGAACGCGCCATGCAGCAGGCGCGCGCGGCCGAGAAGGTGGCGGCCGAACGCGCGCACATCCAATCCTTCATCGACCGCTTCCGCTACAAGGCCTCCAAGGCTCGGCAGGCCCAGGCACGGATCAAGGCGCTGGAGCGCCTGCCGCAGATCGAAACGGTCATCGAGGACGCGCCGACCCGCTTCGCCTTTCCCGACCCGCCGCGCATCGCCCCGCCGATCCTGGCGCTGGACCGGGTGGACATCGGCTATGGCGCGACGCGGATCCTCCGCAACGTCTCGCTGACCGTCGACATGGACGACCGCATCGCGCTGCTGGGCGCGAACGGCAACGGCAAGTCGACGCTGGCCAAGCTGCTGGCGGAACGGCTCGACCCGATGTCCGGCGAGGTGCGCCGCGGCCCCAAGCTGAAAGTCGGCTATTTCGCCCAGCACCAGACCGATGAGCTGGTCCTGTCGGAAACGCCGGTCGATCACATGAGCCGCGCGCTGCCGGCCGCGCCGGTGACGAAGGTCAGGGCGCAGTTGGCGCGGTTCGGCTTGGACGCCGATCGGGCCGACACGCCGGTCGGCAACCTGTCCGGTGGTGAAAAGGCGCGGCTGTTGCTGGCGCTGGCCACGCGCGATGCGCCGCAACTGCTGATCCTGGACGAACCGACCAATCATCTGGACATCGACGCGCGTGATGCGCTGGTGAAGGCGCTGGCCGACTTCCAGGGCGCCGTTCTGCTGATCACCCACGACCCCCACCTTGTCGAGCTGGTCGCCGATCGGCTCTGGCTGGTCGCGGACGGCACGGTGCGTCCTTATGACGGCGACCTGGACGACTACCGGACCTTGCTGGCGGAGCGGGCGCGCCCGGCTGCCAAGGCCGCATCCGGTACCCGCAGGGACGATCGCCGGGAACGGGCCGAGGCCCGCGCCGCGCTGGCGCCGCTGCGCCGCAAGGCCCAGGCGGCGGAAAAACGCCTCGCCGCGCTGGCCGAGGAACGCAGGCGGATCGAAGTCAAGCTCGCCGACCCGTCCCTCTACGCGGCCGGCCGCACCGCCGAGATCACTGCCGCGAACGCTCGGCTCGCGGCGATCGCCCGTGATGTGGAGGCGGCTGAGACCGAGTGGCTGCTGGCGGAAGAAGAACTCGAAGCCGCTTCCTGAGAAGGCGGTTGCAGTCAAACGACGATCGGATACATTCGTGCCGACGATCGTTACAATCGAACATTTTACTGCATTGTCGCAAGGCAAGTTGCATGCAGCGATCTGCATCGAACCGAAGTCACAGGTGCGAGGGCGCTCTCATAATTTCGTTACTGCGTATGTTTTAACAACCCGCAAATCCACCGTTTCAAATGTTCCTGGCGCGACGCACACGTCATTATGTGCGCCGCGATACGATTGGGATGGGTTAACCGACCGAGACGGAAATGAACCGAAGTAGCTCGTGATGTGACATCGGCTTTTCCAGCACGGTCATCACGCCGAGGCTCGCGGCCTTGCGGGAGACCTCCGCATCGTGAATACCTGTTATCAGCAAAGCGGGTATGTGGATGCCGCGCTGCACCAGGCTCTCGATCATCTGCAACCCGGTCATGCGAGGCATGTTCTGATCGACGACGACGCAGGCGAGGCGATCGAGCCTCGCGTCGGCGAGAAAAGCCGTGCCAGACCTATAAGTTTCAACCTGATAGCCCATGGCTTCCAGCAATCCGCCTAAAACGTCGCCGACATCGTCATCATCGTCGACGACAGCAACGATGTTTGAATTATCCTTTTCCATCATCTGATTCCCTTGTGGCGGGAGAGGCGCGTCGCCAATTCCACCGTGATCGTAGCCGCCACGCTTCGGGTGAATAAGATGAAACCCGCCGGCATCACTTGCTATTTATAGTAACTACCGATAGCGTGGTCGGCGATCTCGATTGGAATCGGTCCAGGTTAAAGAAAAATTTACCTGTTTCGTGGTGGTATCGGGAGCGGTGTTCGTCAGCCAAGCCAAGACCGTATTTTGTTGATAAGCGTCTCATTGCAGGCCCAAATTCAAAGCGGGTCCATGCGCGCGCCAACGGCTAGGCGAATCAGTCGTCTTCACGTCAGATGCCATGACTTTAAGTAAGAACACTTCGTTGGGTGATACAATTGTCTGAAAATGTAAAGCTCCGTCTCGATCTGGGGACTATCGACAACCAACCGGAGCGACAGGGGCGTGGCCCGGGGGCACCCGAAGCCGATGCTGCTCCCATTGATGAAGCGGAATCGCAGATGCGCAGGGCCTTGGGCCTGCTTGGCGATATCCCTCGACACCGGCCGGAGCCGGAACGAACCGATCTGCCAAGCCGGTCCGGCGGAGGGCTGGGCGCTTTCGGCGGCGGGTTGCACCGGCGCCGCTTCGTGCAGGACGGCGACGTGCCCGTCACCGTGCTGCGGCGTGACCAGGGCCATGATCCGATCACGCACCGCGCCGCACCATCCGGCGCTACGCCGACCACCAACCGCCTGCAGCGTGCCGAGGCGGCGCTGGCCGTCGAAACCGCCGCGCGGGAGAAAGCGGAACGGGCGCTCAATGAAGCAAACGGCGCGGTGCGCGATCTCCAGACCAAGATCGGCCATGCCGAACTGGCGAAGAACGAAGCAATCGAAACGCTGCGGCGCGAACGGGACTCCAATGGCGAGATCCGCGCGGAATGCGAGACCCTGAAATCGCAGATCCGGGCATTGCGCGAAGAACTCGACCAGGCGCTCAAGGCCTTCCAGGAAGCGCAGGACGCGCTGGACGAGGAACGCCGTGCGCGCAAGGCCGCGGAAAAAGCCTACAAGGCCGCCGACACCGCCCGTGAGGACGCGGAGCGTCTGGTGCGGGAGCTGTCCGAGACCGAAACCGTTGTCGCGGCGCCCGCGAAACGGGCTCGTCCCAAGCGCGCTTCGGGCCGGACGAACGATGACCTGTTCGCGGCGGAACAGCCTCGGCGGGCGGGCGCGGCCGAACCCGAACCGGTGAAGTGGTGGCTCAATACGCCGACGACCGGCAAGCGCCGCTGACCCGGCCAGAAGAGGGGACTCCCACAGGAAAAAGGCGTCCGCGTGTAATTTATTACTTCAATGTTATATGACGCGTCGCGGAAGTATTCCTCCGGTTGAGGCGCGAACGGCTATTACACCTTCTTTTGCCAGCCCGACGAGGTCTGCTGCCAATAGGCCAAGGCGTGCCCCGCCTCCTTCAGCGCCCGCCAGCGGTCGCGCGCGGCAGCCACCGCCGGTTCGGACGTTCCGTCGAACAGGTCGAAGACCCGTTCGAACCGCTCGATCCCCTCGCCCTGCGCGCCCTGCACCAGGAACAGGTAGCGCGCCGCGTTGACCGGGTCGGCCGTCAGGCTCAGCCAGATCGGCTGCAGGTCGGCGTCTCCGTCCGCCGCGCCGCCATGCGGCAGCCAGGCCTCCTGCGCCCACAGCGCGGTGCTGATCGCGTCCAGCCCCTTCTGGTCCGAACCGACCACCAGGGCGCGCTGGCCGGCATCGAGCGTGCGGCCGAGCAGGCGGGGCAGGGCGTCGGTCAGTGTCGTTCGGGTCAGGTGGTAGAACCCGACTTCGGTCATGGCGTCTCGTAATGATCCGCCACCAGCCGGTCCAGCAGGCGAACGCCGAACGCCGTCGCGCCCTTGGGGACGGCGGGTGCGTCCTTGGTGCTCCAGGCCATGCCGGCGATATCGAGATGCGCCCAGGGCTTGCCGTTGACGAAGCGCTGGATGAACTGCGCCGCGGTGATCGAACCGCCCGGCCGGCCGCCGACGTTCTTCATGTCGGCGATCTCCGACTTCAGCTGCTTGTCATAGGCCTCGTCGAGCGGCATCCGCCACACGCGCTCGCCGGTCGCCTGGCCGGCGGCGCTGAGCTTCTGCGCCAATGCGTCGTCATTGCTGAACATGCCGGCATATTCGTGCCCGAGGCCGATGATGATCGCCCCGGTCAGCGTCGCCAGGTCGACCATGAATTTCGGGTCGTATTTCTGCTGCGCGTACCAGATGACGTCGGCCAGCACCAGGCGGCCCTCGGCGTCGGTGTTGATCACCTCGATCGTCTGGCCGGAGTAGCTGGTCACCACGTCGCCCGGCCGCTGCGCGGTGCCGGAGGGCATGTTCTCGACCAGTCCGACCAGGCCGATCGCGTCGACCTTGGCCTTGCGTCCTGCCAGCGTGGCCATCAGGCCGATCACCGTGCCGGCGCCGGCCATGTCCCACTTCATGTCCTCCATGCCGCCGGCCGGCTTGATGCTGATGCCGCCGGTGTCGAAGGTCACGCCCTTGCCGATGAAGGCGACCGGCTTGTCCTTCGATTTCCCCCGGCCGTTGCCGCCGGCACCGTTCCACTGCATCACCACCATGCGCGGTTCGTTCGCGCTGCCCTGCGACACGCCCAGCATGGCGCCGAAGCCGAGCTTGGTGAGGTCCTTGAGGCCGAAGATGTCGACCTTGAGGCCGAGTTCGGTCAGTTTCCGGCACCGCTCCGCCATCTCGGCCGGGTTCAGGACGTTGGGCGGCTCGCTGACAAGGTCGCGCGACAGGAAGACGCCGCGGGCGGTGGCGGCCAGCGGCTCCCACGCCGTCTTGGCCTTGGTGTTCTCCGCCGTCAGCACGGTCAGCTTGGCCAATTTCGGCTTGTCCTCGGGCTTTTCCTTGGTACGGTACCGATCGAAACGATAGGCCCGCAGGGTGGCGCCGAGCGCGACCTCGGCGGCCTGCTGGGCGGAAAGGGCGGCGCCGGCGACGGCGACGGCAGGTTCCCGGGAGAGTGAGGCGGCGATGGCGCCGCCGGCTTCCTCGACGATCCGTCCGGTCAGCTCCGCCGGTTTGCCGAGGCCGATGGCGAGCACGCGCGCGATGGTCGGCGTCGGCGACAGGATCGTGCAGGTCTTGCCCTTTGCGCCTTTGAACTCGGCGACCTCCAGGGCGCGGGAAATGGCGCCGGCGGTTGCCGCGTCGAGCTGCTCCCACAGGCCTGACGGTTTCTCTCCTTCGTGAATCAGCAGCGCGAGGGCCCCGGATTTCGGCAGGGCTGGCTTGGCGAAGGCGATATCGAGCATTCCTGGTCTTTCTCTCGTTCAGGGCCGAAACGGCGTTCGTACGGCGGGCGCGGCGACGTGGGCCGGACTGGGTCATCCCTCGATTTTGTGATCGGGCGCGGCCATGAATGCAACCACACCCCGTTCGACACGATAACTACTATCGCGACTTGCTTACGCGCGATACGTCCTTTCGCGCGAATCATTGATGGAGGTGCGAGGCCGATGGGCACGATGTCCGGCGCCGGCCCCACGGAAATGCTGCGGCCCGACGGGATGGGGTTGGCGCGCGCTGCGGCGCTGCTGCGAGCCGGCCGGCTGGTCGCGTTCGGGACCGAGACGGTCTATGGCCTGGGCGGCGACGCCACGAACCCCGAGGCGGTGGCGGGGATCTACGAGGCCAAGGGCCGTCCCCGGTTCAATCCGCTGATCAGCCACTATCCGACGGCCGAGGCCGCGTTCCGCGACGTGCGGGCCGGCGAGCTGGCGCGCAAGCTCGCCGAGGCGTTCTGGCCGGGACCGCTGACCCTGGTGCTGCGTCGGGCCGCCGCCTGTCCGGTCTCGCTGCTGGCGAGCGCCGGGCTGGAGACGCTCGCGGTCCGCGTCCCGTCCCACCCCGTCGCGCGGGCCTTGCTGGCAGAGGCCGGGATCGCGGTCGTGGCGCCGTCGGCCAATCGGTCCGGCGGGATCAGCCCGACGACGGCGGCGCATGTGATGGCAGAGCTGGAGGGCCGGATCGCCGCCGTGCTGGACAGCGGGCGGAGTGCGGTCGGCCTGGAATCGACGGTGCTGGACCTGTCCAGCGAGACGCCGGTGCTGCTGCGTCCCGGCGGCGTGGCGCTGGAGGAGCTGGAGCGGCTGATCGGGCCGGTCGGCCGGATTTCGGCCGCCGGCATACCCACGGGACCGGGGCAGCATCCGGGCCTGCGCTCGCCGGGCCTGCTGCTGTCGCACTACGCGCCGACGCTGCCGGTGCGCGTCAATGTGACCGAAGTCGCGCCGAACGAGATGCTGCTGGCGTTTGGGCCTCCGCTGGATGGCGCTCTGACCGTCTACCAGCTCAGCGAGACCGGCGACCTGCGGCAGGCGGCCGCTCGGTTGTTCGAGGGGTTGCGTTGGCTCGACGGCGTCGGGCTGCGGCAGGGCGCACGGGGGATCGCCGTGATGACGGTGCCGGCGGAAGGGCTGGGGCTGGCGATCAACGACCGGCTCATTCGTGCGGCGGCGCCGCGCGGGAAGGCCGAGTGACCTACCGGCGCGCGAGGCGGCGGGCGGTGCGCAGCAGCATCTGCCGGTCCTCGGGGTCGCAGTCCCGATAGAGGCGCAACAGCGCCAGCTCGTCGCCCTGCGTGGCGATGCCGGGCGTGCGCTTGTCGTCGCCGTAGACCAGGAATTCGACGCTGGCGTCGAGGGCGCCGGCGATGCGGGAGAGATTGCCGGTCACCTGCCCGGTCCGCCCCGTTTCCCACTGCGCGACGGCGCTGCGGGTGACCCCGACCCGCTGGGCGAGCTCGTCCTGGCTGATGCCCTTTTCCCGGCGCAGGGCCTTGATGCGGATGCCGATGTCATGGGGTGTGCTCATGTCGTTAGTATATATGACATCCGGGTGGAGCGCTATGGGATTTTTGGGGTGAGGCGGATGTCTTCCCGCCAGGCGCTGCGCGGGTCCGATCGGCGATGAGGGAAGACGCCGTGCGCACCCCCGTCATGGCGGGTGACGGGACGGCCCGCCATCCATGTCTGGCGGTGTTGGTGGTGGGAATGGCGTGGGGGTGGCGGGCCGTCGCCCGCCATGACGAAGGAGGCGACGGTGATGCTCGGCCACCTGCCTCATCGCCGATCGAATCTGCGCTCGCGGAGGTGCCGGTCGGATCAAAGTCATCCCGTTAAGGTTATTTTCCTTGACGACGAACGTCAGTAATTCTAACTATACCGTGTTCACTGATCGTTCAAGGACGCCGCCCCATGCCAAGCAAGTTCGTCTGGTCCGAGGGACAGGATTCCCGACTGCGCCGCCTCCGCGCCGAAGGCGTCGAATGGGACGTCGTCGCCCGGACGCTTGGCATGACGCGCTGGGCGGTGATCGAGCGTGGACGCCGCCTCGGCATCACCCGCAGGCCGGTCGCGGACATGCCGGCGGAGCCCGTCATCTCCGACCGTCCACCGCTTCCGGCGGGGCATCCCGAAAGCTGGGATCTCATCAACCGCGGCACCATCCTGGAAGCCGTGCCCTTCAGGGCGCCCGGCCAGATCCGCTGACCCAACAGGAGTCCGTACCATGACCCACCAACGCGTCCCCCAGCAGGCCCCCATGATTCCCGCGGTCAAGCCTGTCCGCGACGAAGGCTATGGGATCGACGCCGATTTCGTCATCTATCGGCTGGAGGAAGCGGGCGCGACGTTGCTGGCCCTGCCCGGCACCGGCTGGTCGACCAGGCTGCGGAGCTCGTCGCTGGAGATGGTCCGATCGGCGCTCGAATCCTACGGCTGGTCGGAGACCGTCGTACGGCCCGCGGTGCCCTCGGCCGAGAAGATCAGCCGGATGGACGAGGCGCTTGGCTGGATTCCCCTGATCCCGGTCGATCGCTATGTGCTGCGCCGGGTGGTCGGGGCGCGCAGCCTGGTTCACCCGGTCACCGACCGGCACCTGTATCCGTGGCGGCGGCTGGGCAAGGCGCTGGGCGCGGACCACAAGGCCATCCAGCGCTGGCATGGCCAGGGGATCGCCCTGATCGTCCAGGCGTTGAAGGCGATCGCCTGATCCGCCTGCCGATGCCGGTTCGGGTGCCCGATCGAGGCGGGCGCCCGAACGGCTTCAGCCCGGATGCTTGTGGATCGGATCGACCCAGTAGACCGCTTCCGGCTTCTCGGCCGGCTCGATATCCAGGTTGACGACCACGGCTTCGTTGTCGCTGCGCACCAGGACGCATTCCAGCGTCTCGTCGGAGCTGGCGTTGATCTCCTGGTGGGGGACATAGGGCGGGACGAAGATGAAGTCGCCGGCCTCGGCTTCGGCGACGAATTCCAGGTGCTCGCCCCAGCGCATCCGGGCCTTGCCCTTCACGACATAGATCACGCTTTCCAGCGCGCCGTGGTGATGCGCCCCGGTCTTGGCGTTGGCGTGGATATGCACCGTGCCGGCCCAGATCTTCTGTGCGCCGACGCGCGCCTTGTTGATCGCGGCGGCGCGGTTCATGCCGGGGGTCTGCGCGGTGTTGGCGTCGAGCTGGTCGCCCTTGATCACCCGGACGCCGTTATGCTTCCAGTCCACGGAACCCGGAGCAGGGGGGCCGTCATGGTGATGGTCGTGGTCGTGCGGATGGTCGTGGCTCATGTCATGCCTCGTTCGGATCAGGTCGCCGCACGTCGTCCGGCGACGAAGTTTTCCAGCCAGTGGATGGTGTAGTCGCCTGCCTGGAAGGACGGGTCATCCATGATCTCTCGATGCAGCGGGATGGTCGTCTGGATTCCGCTGACGGCGAACTCGTCCAGCGCTCGGCGCATCCGGTTGATCGCGTCCTGCCGCGTCGGCGCGTGCACGATCAATTTGGCCACCAGGCTGTCATAGTAAGGTGGGACGAAATAGCCGGCGTAAAGGGCCGAGTCGATCCGCACCCCCAATCCCCCCGGCGCATGGAACATCGTCACCCGTCCCGGCGTCGGCGTGAAGCTGTGCGGATCCTCGGCCGTGATCCGGCATTCGATCGCGTGCCCGCTGAACGTGACGTCGCGCTGCCCGTATCCCAGCTCCGCCCCCGCCGCGAGGCGGATCTGCTCGCGCACCAGGTCGACGTCGCACAGCATCTCGGTCACCGGATGCTCGACCTGCAGGCGGGTGTTCATTTCGATGAAGGCGAAATGCCCGTCCTGGTACAGGAACTCCAGCGTCCCGGCGTTGCGGTAGCCCAGGCGCCGCAGCGCCGTGGTCGCGGTCTCCCCCAGCGCGTCGCGCTGGGCGGGCGAGATCGCGGGCGAGCCGGCTTCCTCCAGCAGCTTCTGGTGCCGGCGCTGCAGGCTGCAGTCGCGCTCGCCGAAATGCACCACGTTGCCGTGATTGTCGGCCATGACCTGCAGCTCGATATGCCGGGGCCGGTCGAGGTATTTCTCCATGTAGACCGCGTCGTTGCCGAAGGCGGCGCGCGCCTCGGTGCGGGCGAGGCGATAGGCTTCCTCCAGCCCCTCCTTGTCCTGCGCGACCTTCATGCCGCGTCCGCCGCCGCCTGCGGCGGCCTTGATCAGCACGGGATAGCCGATGCGTTCGGCGACGCTGGACGCGGTCTCCAGGTCCGGGACCGCGCCGTCGGAGCCGGGCACCAGCGGCACCCCGACCTCCTTCATCGCCGCCTTGGCGGCGATCTTGTCGCCCATCATCGCGATGTGCTGCGCGGTGGGGCCGATGAAGGTCAGGCCGTGCGCGTCCACCATGTCGGCGAAGCCGGCGTTTTCCGACAGGAAGCCGTAGCCGGGATGGATCGCGTCGGCGCCGGTGATGGCGGCGGCCGACAGGATCGCGGGGATGTTCAGGTAGCTGTCCTTCGCTGCCGGCGGTCCGATGCAGACGCTTTCATCGGCCAGGCGCACATGCATCGCCTCGGCGTCGGCGGTCGAGTGGACCGCGACGGTGGCGATGCCCAGTTCGCGGCAGGCGCGCTGCACGCGAAGCGCGATCTCGCCGCGGTTGGCGATCAGGATCTTCTGGAACAAGGGTCTATTCCAGCACCATCAGCACTTCGCCATATTCCACCGGCGCACCGTTCTGCACCAGGATCGCGGTCACGGTGCCGGCCTTGGGCGCCTTGATCTGGTTGAAGGTCTTCATCGCCTCGATCAGCATCAGGGTCTGCCCGGCGGTCACCTGCTGGCCGACGGCGACGAAGGCGGGGGCACCGGGTTCGGGCGACAGGTAGGCGACGCCGACCATGGGGCTGGTCACGGCGCCGGGATGCGCGGCCGGATCAGCCGCCGGCGGAGCGGTCCCTTGGGCGGCCCCTTGGGCGGCGGTAGCGGCCAAGGCAGCAGGCGCTGCAGCGGGAACCACCATCGTCGTGGTCGTCGAAACGTTGCGAACGACGCGGATCCGGCTGTCCTTGTCGGCGATTTCGATCTCGGACAGACCGGTCTCGGCCAATACCGCGGCGAGGGCGCGAATCGTATCGGGATCTATGGGAATACGGGTCACTCATGGCCTCCCTGCCTGGAACAGCCGGCATTGGGGGTCGCGCGTAGCATGGCGGATCGTGAGGGTGCAATGTTGCGGGGGTCGGACGGCGTCCGGCCGCCTTGCTTGCCCGCCCTCGCGGGTCGTCCCATATTGATGGGATGCATGGCTCCGTCACCCTGACCCTGAACGGCGAAAGCCGGGTTTTCGCAGGACCTGCCGACGGCCCCCTGTCGGTCGCCGCGCTCCTTGCGACCCTCGGCCTGGATACCCGCAAGGTCGCGGTGGAGCGCAATGAGGAAATCGTCCCCAGGTCGCGCTACGCGGAAACCTGGCTGTCCAGCGGCGATGCGCTGGAGATCGTACATTTCATCGGTGGAGGCTAGAATGGACGGATCGAACGCGCCGGAAGCGGCCGCCGCCGACACCTGGACGGTGGCGGGACGGACGTTCCGCTCCCGCCTGATCGTCGGCACCGGGCGCTACAAGGACCTGGAGGAGACGGGACGCGCGATCGAGGCGAGCGGGGCCGAGATCGTGACGGTCGCCGTCCGCCGGGTGAACCTGTCGGATTCCGGCGCGCCGATGCTGCAGGATTACGTCGACCCGAAGCGCTATACCTACCTGCCCAACACGGCGGGCTGCTTCACCGCCAAGGATGCCGTCCGCACGCTGCGCCTGGCGCGCGAGGCGGGGGGCTGGAACCTGGTGAAGCTGGAAGTCCTGGGGCCGCCGCCGCTTTTGTATCCGGACATGCAGGGCACGTTCGAGGCGGCGGAGGCGCTGATCAAGGACGGGTTCGAGGTGATGGTCTATTGCGCCGACGACCCGCTGGCGGCGAAGCGGCTGCAGGACCTGGGCTGCGTCGCCATCATGCCCCTGGGCGCGCCGATCGGGTCGGGCCTGGGGCTGCAGAACCCGGCGATCCTGTCGATGATGATGGAGCAGGTGACGGTCCCGTTCGTCGTCGACGCCGGCATCGGCACGGCGTCGGACGCGGCGATCGCGATGGAGTTGGGATGCGACGCGGTGCTGCTGAACTCGGCGCTGGCGCATGCCAAGGACCCGGTGCTGATGGCCAAGGCGATGAAGGCCGCGGTGGAGGCGGGGCGGCTGGCATTCCGCGCCGGGCGGATGCCGCGCCGGATGGGGGCCGATCCGTCCAGTCCGCTGACGGGGCTGATCCGGTAGCGTCTGCACCGCGCTTCCCGACCGCGTCACGGCCCATGGTTCGGAGGAGGAAGATGGCCCGGTCAAGCCGGGTCATGAGGGGGCGCTTCGCCTTCGACGGCACGCTTCGCCTTCCCTGGATCCCGAATGACGGTTGCGGGTGCAACGAACGCCGGCGCGGCCGATCGTCCGTCACCCCTGCCAACCGGTTTCGTCTCTAAAGATAATATTCCGACAGCGGTGCGAACCCGTTGAACCGGGTGCTCGCGTAAGTCGTTACATATGCACCGGTCGACAGCAGCTCCACCCGGTCGCCCGAGCGGAGGGCGGTGGGCAGGCGATAGTTCGACTTCTCATACAGGATGTCGGCGCCGTCGCAGGTCGGACCGGCGATCGCGACCGGTCCGGTCGCGGACCCGTCATGCGGCGTGGCGATGCGATACTTGATCGATTCACCCTCGGTCTCGGCAAGTCCGCCGAAGCGGCCGATATCGAGGTACACCCAGCGCACCGGGTCGGCGCGGTTGCGCTGGCTGACCAGCACCACCTCGGCCGATACCAGGCCTGCGTCGCCGACGATGAAGCGGCCCGGCTCGATCACCATCTCGGGCAGGTTGTTGCCGAAATGCTCCGTCATCGCCGACATGATCGCGGAGCCGAACTGGTCGATCTCGGGCACGTCGTCGCGATAGCGGGTCGGGAAGCCGCCGCCCAGGTTGATCATGCGCAGGTTCACGCCCGCGTCGGACAGGTCGGTGAACAGCATCGCCACCTTGCCGATCGCCGCTTCATAGGCGCGGGTCGTGGTCTGCTGGCTGCCGACGTGGAAGGACAGGCCATAGGGATCGAGGCCCATCTCACCCGCTTCCAGCATCAGTTCGCGGGCGTTCTCGATCGTCGTGCCGAACTTGCGCGACAGCGGCCAGTCGGCGCCTTCGTTCTCCACCAGGATACGGCAATAGACCCGTGCGCCGGGGGCGTGTTCGGCCAGCTTCTCCAACTCCTCGCGGGAGTCGAAGGCGAACATGCGCACGCCGCGCCGATAGGCTTCGCGGATCGCGCCGACCTTCTTGATCGTGTTGCCGAAGCTGATCGCCTCGGGCCGGGCGCCGGCGTCGAGGCAGAACGTGACTTCCTCGATGCTCGCGGCGTCGAAGTAGCTCGACAGGCCGACCAGCCGCTCCAGCACCTGCGGCGCGGGATTGGCCTTCACGGCGTAATAGATGCGCGCAAGCGGCAGGGTCTTCCGCAGGGTACGGAAGTTCTCCTCGACACGGTCGACGTCGAGCACAAGGCACGGCGTAGCCGGTTGATGTTGCGCAAGGAAACGGGCGATTTTCGGTGTCATCGCGCCGAGCCTCCCTCAATCAGGCGCTCATCTATCCAGGCGATGAGCGGAGTTAACGAAACGGTCGAACGAACCAGCGACCAAACGATTGCCAGAACGCTTGACGTCGTTGCGTAACCACGGAGGGCCAGAGGCACGTGCGTTGCTGCGTAGGGGGCCACATAAGACCCCCACCCCCCCTATGCAAGCGGAAACTTGCCCTGCTTCAATTTTCGACCGCAATGCGGCAGAAGACCGCCGCTGGGGAGCGCTGCCGTGCGGACGGACGACCTGATCGCGACGAGTGCCTGGGCCCGCTGGCGGGCCGTGCTGGGCAACACGTTCCGCGCGGCCGGGACCGACCGGATCTCGATGACGGCGGCGGGCTGCGCGTTCTATGCGACGCTGGCCCTGTTTCCGGCGATCAGCGTGCTGATCTCGATCTACGGCCTGATCCTGCGGCCGGTCACGGTGGAGCGGCAGCTTGCCTTCCTCTCCGAAATCCTGCCCTTCCCCGCCTTCATGCTCATCGAGGCGCGGGTCCACCACCTGGTCCACCAGACCAGCCGGACGCTGAGCCTGAACCTGGCGGTCAGCCTGCTGCTGGCGTTCTGGAGCAGCGCGATCGGCAGCAAGTCGGTGCTGTCGGCGATCAACATCGCCTACAACGTGACGGCACGGCGGCGATTCCTGCGGTTCCAGGCGGTAGGGCTGGGGATGACGCTGGTCGCGGTCCTGTGCGGGATCAGCGGCCTGGCTGTCCTGTTGGGCCTGCCGGCGGTGATCGGGTTCCTGGGGCTGTCGCGTCACGGCGTGGCGCTGATCCGGGCCGCCAGCATGACCATGCTGATCGGTTTCTTCTTCGCCGCGCTCGTCCTGCTGTACCGCTACGGGCCGTCGCGCCCGCGTCCGGCCTTCCAGCGGATCAAGCCCGGCGCGCTGCTGGCCACCGCGCTCTGGCTGGCCGCGTCCGAGGCCCTGTCCTGGTACGTCGCTCGGATCGGAAGTTTCGGCGCGACCTATGGTCCGCTGGTCGCGGCGGTGGGGATCATGCTGTGGTTCTATGTCTCGGCCTATGCCACGCTGCTGGGCGCCGAACTGAACGCGCAATTGGAAGCCGCGCGACCGGGTTCGATCGATCACCGCATAGTGATGATGGACGCGCCGTAAGCCGAGGCGCCTTCATACGCGCGTCATGACGCGCAGGGGGTAGGGGCGCGTCCGTCTATCGCCTTCGGATTGCCGGACGTCGAACCGATACAACCATTTCCGTTTGGATTTTCCACGCTGGAATGATACGACGTGTCGCCATCTCGTGACGGTGCCCATGACAGAACTTCACTGGCTGCCAACACACACCGACTGGCGCCAGCGCCTGCGAGCGCTGCCCGACGATCCCGTCAATGCCTGGGACAAAGCCGTGGCCCTGGCGAATTCCCGGCTCAATTTCGTCCTGACAAACGCACTGGACGAAACAATTCACACAATATTCGCCGAAGCTCCGGACAACCTGCCGACCAAGACGGTGCGGCTTGCCGTCCTCGGGTCCTCGACCCTGACGCACCTGCTGCCCGCGATCCGCGTGGCCGGCCTGCGGCGCGGCATCTGGATCGACACGTACGAAAACGATTACGGACAGTATCTACAGGAATTGACCGACCCGGAGTCCGAACTGCACGCGTTCAAGCCGACGGCGGTGCTGGTGGCGCTGGACGCGTATCACCTGGCGGCGGGCGTCACCGCGGCGATGGATGCCGGTGCCGCCGACGCCGCGCTGGCGGAGATGCAGGACCGGGTGCGGGAAGTCTGGCGCCTGGCGCGCGAGGCGTTCAAATGCCCGATCCTGCAGCAGGCGGCCTTGCCGGTGCATCGGCCGGCGATGGGCAACAACGAGCATCGGCTGCCCGGCTCGCGCGCCTGGTTCGTGTCCCGCCTCAACCATGCCCTCCGCACGATGGCGGAGCAGGATGGTGTCGACATCCTCGCCGTCGACGACCGTGCCGCGATGGACGGGGTGGCGAAGTGGCACGACGCCGGGCTGTGGCACCGGTCGAAGCAGGAGGTTTCGCCGCCCGTCGCGCCGCTGTACGGCGACCTGGTCGGCCGCTGGGTGGCGGCGAAGCAGGGACGGTCGTTCAAATGCCTGGTGCTGGACCTCGACAACACCGTCTGGGGCGGCGTCGTCGGCGATGACGGGCTGGAAGGCATCGTCGTCGGACAGGGCAGCCCGCTGGGTGAGGCCTATACGGCGTTCCAGGACTATGCCCGCGAACTCAGCCGCCGCGGCGTCATCCTCGCGGTCTGCTCCAAGAACGACGAGGCGAACGCGCTGGAGCCGTTCGAGAAGCATCCGGACATGGTGCTGAAGCGCGGCGACATCGCCTGCTTCGTCGCCAATTGGGACAACAAGGCCGACAATATCCGCGCGATCGCCAGGGAGTTGAACATCGGGATCGATTCCCTGGTGTTCATCGACGACAACCCGTTCGAGCGGAACCTGGTGCGCCAGGAACTGCCGATGGTCGCAGTGCCGGAAGTCACCGACGATCCCACGGACTATCCGATCGCCCTTGCCGACGCCGGTTATTTCGAAGGGCTGTCGATCACCGACGAAGACCGCGAGCGCACCGCCCAATACCAGGGGAACAAGGCGCGGGAAGCGCTGAAGGCCTCGGTCACCGACCTGCCGTCCTATCTTCGCGGGCTGGAGATGGAGCTGATCTGGAAGCGCTTCGACAAGATCGGCCTGCAGCGCACGGTGCAACTGATCAACAAGTCCAACCAGTTCAACCTGACGACCAAGCGGTACACCGAGGAAGACATCATCGCGGTGATGGCCGATCCGGACGCGTTCGGCCTGCAGCTTCGGCTGACCGATCGTTTTGGCGATAACGGCATCATCGCGATCATCATCGGCCGGCTGCGGGAGAACAAGGACCTGTACGTCGATACCTGGCTGATGTCGTGCCGCGTGCTGGGCCGGCAGGTCGAACCGACCACGCTGAACCTGATCTGCCAGGAAGCGAAGAAGCTCGGCGCCCGCCGGGTCGTCGGCGAATACATCCCGACCAAGAAGAACGGCATGGTGAAGGAACACTATGCGCGCCTCGGCTTTACGGTTATGGAAACGGACCCGTCGGGCGGGAACGTGAACATCCTGGACCTGGGATCGTTCACCCCCGCCGAAACCTTTATCCATGTTGTCGAGGGCTGAGCCTATGGCCACTGAAGCTGACGTTTATCCAGCTCTGACCGAAATCTTTCATGATGTCTTCATGCGCGACGACATCGTCCTGACCCCGGACCTGACCGCCAAGCAGGTTCAAGGCTGGGATAGTTTCAAACAAATTGAAATCATCATGGCCAGCGAGGAGAAGTGGGGCATCAAGTTCAACACGCGTGAACTCGACAGCCTGCGCTGCGTCGGCGACCTGGCGAAGATGGTCGCGACGAAGATCGGCTGACGCGACCGTTGCCTGTCCGTCGTGGCCGGGACAAGCACGGCCATGACAGGGGAAGGTGGGAATATCCCGCTACCCCTCCAGCAGGTGCCCCAGCGCCCGTAGCGGACGCAGGTCGTCGCAGATGATCTTGATGATCGTCAGCATCGGCACCGCCAGCACGGCGCCTGCCACCCCCCACATCCAGTACCAGAAGATCAGCGACAGGATCACCGCGACCGGGTTGATCGTGAACCGCCGAGCCAGCACCATCGGCGTGGCCAGCTCGCCCTCGATGATGTGGATGCCGAAATAGAGGCCGACCGGCAGCAGGGCGCCCCACTGGACCCCCAGGGACAGCACGCTGGCCATCAGGAAGATGACCATGCCCACCATCGGTCCCAGGATCGGCACGAAATTGAGCATGAACGCGACCGCCCCCCACAGGACGGGACTGTCGACGCCGCAAAGCCACATGTCGGCCCAGGTGGCCATGCCCACCACGAGGTTGATCGTGGCGACGGTCAGCAGATAGGCGGACACGTCCCGCTCTATGTGCATCGACAGCTCCACCGCCGCGCGCTTGTCGTTGAACCGCGGCAGGATCTCCACCGCGCGGCGCAGGAAGGTTTCACCGGAAACCAGAAGGTAGAACAGCACCAGCAGCGTGGTCAGCAGCCCCGCGGTCGTGTTGGCGGTGCCGCTGAACACCGCGCCCAGCAGCATCGCGGGCTTGACGGCGGGGATCTGCGAGCCGCCCGTGGACTCGCCGCCGCTGAACTGCTCGATCTGGCGCATGACATGGGTGACGGCGTCGATCGGCTGGTGCAGCACGCTCAAGCTGTCGCGCAGCTTCGGGATCGCGTCGGGCAGCTTGGACGCCCAGGCCGCCGCCGGCCCGGCCAGCACGCTGATGGCGCCGCCGAAGACGGCCAGCACCAGCAGGATCGCCAGAAGCGCGCCAAGCGGCTTGGGCACCCTCAGGTTTTCCAGCACGCGCACCAGCGGCTGCAGCAGCAGCTTGAGCACGATCGCCATCACGATCGGCAATATCAGCTCGGCTGCGACATAAAATATCGCCAGCACGGCGAAGAAGAACAGCCCGCCCAGGAATACCGTGCGCACATCGGTCGGCAGCGGCATGTCGTTGTCCGAAGCGGGCGGCGGATGGAACGTGGTTTTCTCGGTCACCGCCGCGGCGGTCTGCCCGGCGGCGATGAACACCTCGCTATGGGTCTCGGTGGTCGCGATCCGATCGCCGGCGGCGGGTGAGTCGTGTGAACCTGACCCGTTCGCGTCCGTCATCGCCATCCCCGCCAGTTCCCATCGCCGTCCATGCGCGAATGAAACGAAGGCGCCGGCATCCGGTTCCGCCGTCCTAGACGATCGGGACCTTGGTTTCCCGCAACAGTTTCTGGCGCATCGCCTCGGTGAAATCCGCGTATGTCCTGCAGGTTACCGCGAAGGCGCCCGGACCGCCAATGACGTCGTTGGTGTAGGAGGACAGCAGGTCCGGCTCCTCATGCAGGATGCACAGCCCGTTGATGGTGATGTCCGCGTTCGCCATCCGGTCGCGCACCGGCCCCGGCGCGATGCCGTCATTCGACCGTCCGTCGCCGATCACGTTTACGATCGCATGCTGCGTCACCGCCGGCAAATGGGTCAGCAGGGCCAGGGCGGCGACCAGCGCTTCGCCGATGGCCGTCGTGCCGGGCCTGACCACGCGCGACATGTTGTCGACCCGGTCGGCGAAGGCCAGCGCGGCGGTTTTGGAGTTGATGCGCGTCCAGGGTTCCAGCACCGCCTGCTGGCCGGAACCGGACCACAGCAGCAGCGACAGGTAGCTGCCGGCGGCGAGCGCCTCGACCACTGAGTCGTCGCGCAGGGCGGTGGCCATCCCCGTGGCGATCAGGCCAAATTCCCCATAGGTGACGCTGGCGGACCCGTCGACCGCCAGGACCATCGCCAATTTGACGGCATCCTCGCCCAGTATCGCCGCTCCTTCCTCGTGCCCGATCACTATGCGGCACGAAATCGGGGGGTCACCTATGCGCGTGGCGTAACCCTGGTATCTTCCGTATCGCGTTCCGGCGGGAAATCCTTCTAAAATCCGCCTTATTCACCGATCAGCGTTACTTGTGGACAAAGGCCGGTGGAAAGCCGGTCAACAGACTATGTACATGCAGGAGGTTGGCGTGCCGCTGTCACGACGGGAAGCCGGAGGCGTTGGGTCTTTCGCCAAACCGTTGCTGACGATCGTCGCGCTGATAGCCAGCTACGTGGTGCTGGCGCGGTGGGAAGACCTGCCGCGGATGATCGATTCCGCGTTCGCCGCCGTGCACTGGCCGATTTCCGGCTGACCATCCGGGGCCGCCAGCCGGGGAAGCAAAAAGGGCGGCCTTTCGAGCCGCCCTTCCGTTTTCAGAACCGGTCGCCGCGCTGGCGCAGATCCTGGTTCAGCTCGGGATCGAAGACGCGGTCGACATCGGACCGGGTCAGGCCGATATCGTGAAGCTCCCGGTCCGACATGGCATACAGCTCGGACGCGGCTTCGTTTTCACGGAACCAGGTCCGCAGGCCGGTCATGCGGGTGGCAAGCCAGTCCGCGAAGCCGCGGCGGCGGGGGGCAGCTTGCGCCGGCTGGCGCAGTTCCGGCTCTTCCCATTTCGCGTCGATGTAGCTCAAGCTGGGAAGCCGGTTGTTGAACTCGGAGTTGGCAAGATGCGCGCTCATGGCATTCGTCCATCTGGAACGACGCGGCGTCCGAATGATGTCGCGTCCCGTGGGGGTGCCCCGCGGATTTGATGCACTGCAACATAAACCTGATCAGTCCGTTTTTAACCCGTGAAATATCAAGGCAAGCCATGCATCAAGCGCATGGTATCGCTAACCGCCATGATCCGGGTTCCGCGACCCGAGGAGCACGTTGAATGTCCGTGATGGCTAACCGATTGGAATCTTTACGCCAGGAACTGACACGCCTCGGCCTGGATGGCTTCATCGTCCCCCGGGCGGACGAACACCTCGGGGAATATGTCCCCCCCTCGGCGGAGCGCCTGGCATGGCTGACCGGGTTCACCGGCAGTGCCGGCCTCGCCGTCGTGCTGCCCGGCACGGCCGCCGTGTTCACCGACGGCCGCTATGTCCTGCAGCTCGCGGAGCAGACCGATCCGTCCCTGTGGCAGCGCCGGCACGTCACCGAGACGCCGCCCCCCGGCTGGATCGCCGCGACGGCCGGCAAGGGCGCACGCATCGGCTACGACCCGCTGCTGATCGGCGAGGAGGGCCTGGCGCGCTACACCGAGGCAGGGCTGACCATGGTGCCGCTGGAGCCGAACCCGCTGGACACCGTCTGGACCGATCGCCCCGCGCCGCCCCGGACCCCGGCCGAACCCCATCCGCTGGCGTTCGCCGGCCGGTCCGCCGAGGAGAAACGGGCCGAGATCGGCAAGGTCCTGCGCGACGCGGGACAGGACGCGGCGGTGCTGACCGATCCGGCCTCCATCGCCTGGCTGCTGAACATCCGCGGCGGCGACGTGGCGTTCACCCCCTTCGCCCTGGCCTTCGCCCTGGTGCATGCCGATGGCGCCACGGAGCTGTTCATCGATCCGGGCAAGCTGTCGGCAGAGACGCGGGGCTGGCTGGGCAACACCGTTTCCGTCGCCGACCGCGGCGCGCTGGCGCCCGCGTTGGGCCGGTGCGCGGGGATGACGGTGCGGGTCGATCCGGCCGGCTCCCCGGTCTGGTTCGCCCAGCGCCTGCGCGCCGCCGGGGCGACCGTGGCCGCCGCCGCCGATCCGTGCCTGCTGCCGAAGGCGTGCAAGAACCCGGTCGAGCAGGACGGGGCCCGCGCGGCGCATCGGCGCGATGCGGCGGCTGTCTGCCGCTTCCTGCACTGGCTGTCGCTGCGGGCGCCGACAGGGCAGGAGACGGAGCTCTCCGCGGCCGAGGCGCTGCTGGGGTTCCGCCAGGCACTGCCCGGCTTTCGCGGCGAGAGCTTCCCGGCGATCTCCGGCGCGGGCGAGCACGGGGCGATCATCCACTATAGAGTGACAGAAGAGTCGAACCGCCCGCTCAAACCCGACGAGGTCTATCTGATCGACTCCGGCGCGCAGTTCCCCGAGGGCACGACCGACATCACCCGCACCGTCTGGACCGGTCCGGGTCCGGCCCCGCGACAACTGCGCGACCGCGTGACCCGGGTGATGCAGGGTCATATCGCCATCGCGACGGCCATCTTCCCGCAGGGCGTCGGCGGCGCGCATATCGACGCGCTGGCCCGCCGCGCGCTGTGGCAGGTCGGGCTGGATTACGATCATGGGACGGGGCACGGCGTCGGCAGCTACCTCTCGGTTCATGAAGGCCCGGTCAGCATCTCCCGCCTCGCTCGGCCGGTGCCGATCGCGGCGGGTATGATCCTTTCCAACGAACCGGGCTTCTACCTGCCGGATCATTACGGAATCCGCCTGGAAAACCTGTTGATGGTGCAGCCGGCCGAACTGCCCGATGCCAAGCGCCCCTTCCTGCGGTTCGAGACGCTGACGCTCGCGCCGTTCGATCGGCGCCTGCTGGAGCCGGCCTTGATGTCATCCGCGGAAATCGCCTGGCTGGACGCTTACCACGCGCGGGTCCTGGCGGAGGTCGGGCCGGCGCTGGGGGACGCGGAACGGGCGTGGCTGACGGCGGCGTGCGCACCGCTGGCGTGATGCCGGGAAGACTTGGCTGCGACCTCGCCCCCGTCACGGATGATCGGCCTTATGCCGGCCATCCGTGACTGCCGGTGCGGAGAGCGCAAAAGCCGCGGATGATCGTCGCGGCAGGGGCCGCGGCTACCGCTGGGTTTTCGCCCCGGCCTCGTAGCGCGCCTTGTTCTCGGCATTCGGCGGATACAGGCCGGGCAGGGAAGCGCCGCCTTCGATTTCCTGCATGATCCAGGCCTCCAGCCGTTCCTGCTCCGCCGCCACCGCGGCGACGTCCGCCGCCAGTTTCTGCGGGATGACCACGGCGCCGTCGTCGTCGACCATGACGATGTCGTCGGGAAACACCGCGACGCCACCGCAGCCGATCGGTTCCTGCCAGGCGACGAAGGTCAGGCCGGCGACCGAGGCCGGCGCCGCCGCACCCTGGCACCACACCGGCAATCCGGTGCCCAGCACGCCTGCGACGTCGCGGACCACGCCGTCCGTGACCAGGCCGGCCACGCCCTTCTTCGCCATGCGCGCGCACAGGATGTCGCCGAAGATGCCGGCATCGGTGACGCCCATCGCATCCACCACCGTGATGCATCCCGCCGGCATCGCCTCGATCGCCGCCCGCGTCGAGATCGGCGAAGACCAGGATTCCGGCGTGGCCAGGTCTTCGCGCGAGGGCACGAAGCGCAGCGTGAACGCGGGTCCGATCAGCCGGGGCTGACCTGCGCGGATCGGCTTGGTGCCGCGCATCCAGACGTTGCGCAGGCCTTTCTTCAGCAGAACGGTTGTAATAGTTGCGGTCGATACACCCGAGAGTGCCTCGAGGATGGCGGGATCGATCGTCATGGGTCCTCCGTTGGGCGCGCTCCCTTGATGGTCAGCCTGATATACAGGCGAACGCGCCGTGCGAGGATACACCTACGGCCCGGCACGGGGCGAGGTCGCCGTGCGGGGCCGTTTCGGGGGAGGTCCGTGGGTATCGTGTCAGCGGATACGACCGACGAGGGTCGTATCGGCGGGAATCAGTCCTCGTCCTCGCCTTCGGCGTCGCCCAGGATCGCCTTGGCATGGGTCATGAGTTTGCCGAGCGCGCGATTGAGTGCAGACCACTCGGTCTTGTTCAACCCTTCGGCGAGCATGTCCTCGATTTTTTCCGAGGTCGGCCCGATGGATGCGTAGACCGAGGTGCCTTTGCGGGTCAGCCGCAGCAGGCGGCCGCGGCCATCGTTGGGATCCTGGCTTTGCCGCAGCAGGCCGCGCGCCACGAGACTGGCCGCCGCTCGGCTGACCTTGACCTTGTCCATGGATGTCCGAGCGCCGGCGGCGGTCGGGGAAAGGACGCCGAAGCGGCCCACGGCGGCCAGCAGTCGCCATTCGGACATGCCAAGTCCCGATTGGGCGAGATGCTGGCGCGTGATGATCCGTGTCACGGTGTCGGCTGCAACCGACAGTCGATACGGCAGGAAATCTTCTAGCCGGAAAGCATCGCTCTCGTTGCTTCCTTCCATTGTAACGGGCTCTTTCACGTGCAACGACCTCGTCTGACTTTGCTCATTATCACTCAGTTTAGCTCGAAGAACAAGATAAATTCGGTGCCATTTGCTAACGTATGCGCATATTCGTGCGGATTCCGCCGTGAGTTGGTTGCAATCTCTCGAAACATGATCTTTTCGTGCGGCACGTCTGGAAAGTTACTGATTCGTCCCCGTGATGGGTGGTCCGCGGGAACAAGGCCCGGACATTTCTTTTCTTCAACTAGCCGAGGGCGGTGCGTCATTGATCTACCGCAAGGACATTCGAGTCCAGGCATTAGGTGTGCGTTGTTTCGCGGACGGCAATGTGCCGCGTGCTTTCATCCGTATCAAAGACGCTTGACCGAACCGGTCACATCCGGAACTGCTTTTGCATGCACCGGATCGGACCGGCTTTCGCCCGCTTCGATCCGTCATGGCGCGACCGGTGCAAGGAATCGGGCAGGCTGCCTCCGGCCCCCGCCGGACGATCCCCCCGCCGGACTATGCCTTCGCCGGACGGTGCCTCCGCCGGGCGATGCCTTCGCCGGACGATGCCTTTGCCGGACGGGGCCTTTGCCGGACGGGGCCCCCGCCGAAAGGTGCTTGCACAGCCGGCCAAGCGCCGTTATATCCCCGCCCCTGTTTGCGCGCCGGGCCTGGAAGGGCATGCCCGGCCGCGGCAGCCTGTGCGTTTTCGGCCAGGCATCATACGAAGGAGATCGAAATGCCCAAAATGAAGACCAAGTCGTCGGTCAAGAAGCGGTTCAAGATCACCGCGACCGGCAAGGTGCTCGCGGGGCCCGGCAACAAGCGCCACGGCCTGATCAACCGCAGCCAGAAGATGAAGCGCACCAACCGCGGCAGCCAGACCCTGACCCACGCCGACGGCCTGACCGTCAAGCAGTGGGCCCCCTACGGCCTGGATTAAGGAAGGAAGCGCACCATGGCACGCGTCAAACGGGGCACCACCACCCACGCCCGTCATAAGAAGGTACTGGAGCAGTCGAAGGGTTTCGTCGGCCGTTCCTCCACCAATTACCGCATCGCGCGGGAGCGGCTGGAGAAGTCGCTGCAATACGCCTACCGCGACCGGCGGGTGAAGAAGCGCGAGTTCCGCGGCCTGTGGATCCAGCGCATCAACGCCGCGGTCCGCGAGCACGGGCTGACCTACAGCCGATTCATCGACGGCCTGAAGAAGGCGGGGATCGAGATGGACCGCAAGGTCCTGGCCGCCATCGCCTACGACGACGCCGAGACCTTCGCGGCCATCGTCAAGCAGGTCCAGGCCGCGCTCTAAGGCGCGACCGGCCTCTATCCATGTGTCATGGCCGGCCTCGTTCCGGCCATCCACGACTTCCCGTATATGCCCGAGCAAGTC
>NZ_DASZTJ010000008.1:0-2469 GCF_035548235.1 Rhodopila sp. | reverse complement strand
GGGGATTCGACGCTGAGCAAATAGCGGCCCGTCCGATCGACGGAGACCGGGTTGAGGCCGGGGCTGTCGAGCATTTGTCCAGGGGCCAGCGTACGCAGCACGAACCCCTGTCCCGGCGCCGCTCGGAACGTCAGTGTGCGGTCCTTGGCGGAGCGGGCGGGCAAGGTCAGCAGCCCCTCACGCGCACGGTCTTCCTTGCTGGAATCGAGGACGATCGGGTCGACGCCGGTCGCCGTCGCCGTCAGCGCCGTGTCGGCGGGCTGCGGCAGGATGGCCATCGCCCGCGCCGCGCCGGCGGGGACGTCGAACGCCTCGCTGCCGAAGACCCCGACGGACCCCGAAGCGCCGCCGGACAGCAGGGCGTCGGAGCGGCCGGTGCGGACATAGAGCGGCTCCTCGGTCGCCCCGTCGGTCCAGGACAGCTTGGGGCCGCCATAGGCGGTCAGGCGATACGTGCCCGGCGGCAGCGGACCGGACAGCACGATATCGGTCATCGGATGCGCGGGCGTCGCGCTGACCAGGTTCGTCGCCGCCGGCAGGTCCACGAGGTCCCGTCCGTCACGCCACAACGCCAGGCGCGCGAGACTGCGGCCCGCGGCCTCGATCCGCACCGGGCCGGCGCCGTCCGGGACGGCGAACCAGAAATCGCGGACCTGCAGGTCGCCCAGCGTCGTGGCGAGCGGCTGGTAGCCGGGGGCGAGCAGCGCCGTGCCGGCCGCCGAGAAGCCGGACAGGGTCAGCGTCGTGTCGCCGGTGGCGCCCTTGTCGCCGAACGCGCGCAGCTTGTAGGTCCCGGTGTCGAGCAGCGCGTCGATCCGGCCATCCTGCTTGCCGGGAAAGCCCTGCCGTTCGCCGGGGCCGGTCAGCATGTCCACCAGCTGCAGCGCCGTGCCGGTCGGGCTGCCGGCGCGGATGGCGAAACGGCCGGGACTGGTGACGTGCAGCAGGACATCGGTCTCGCCGGCGGTCGGGAACTTGTCGCGCTCCAGCGTACCGGCAGCGGTGGGGGAGGAGGGCAGGCCGGCTGCCGGGCGAGGGGTGGCGAAGACCGCGGCGGCGGCGGAACTGGCGGTCGAGGCAGGACTGGTGGCTGGACTGGCGGCGGCAGGACCGGCGGCGGTTGGGCTGGTCGTGGCGCGGGCGGGTGCCCGCGGCGCTTCGGTGGCGGTCGCAGCGGGCGGGGCAAGCGCGGCGAGGCGGGTGGCGTACGCCGTCGCCAGGCATTGTTCCGCGGGGGTGTTCCGGCCGGACCCGCGCACCGGGGCGACGCACGCCGAACGGCCGCTCGCCCAGCTTCGTTGCGCTTGTCGGATCAGGTCGGTCTGCGCGGGATCGCGCTTGAGCGCGGCCGCGTAGGCCGTCGCCAGTTCCGAGTCGAGCTGCCGCAGCCGCGGCGAGGCGCAAATCGCCCGGTCCACCGGGTTGGAGGCCTTGGTGCAATCGAAGCTCTGGCCCACGGCCGCGGCGGGCAGCAGGCAGGCTGCGAAGGGCCACAACAGGTGGAGACGTGAGACGGCGCGGGCGTGGCGCGGGGCCTGAACACCTGGGCTTGCGGTCATGGGGGTTCGGCCTCCGGCAGAAGCGATCCGGTGCGCTGGCGCCTTGCCAGGGGCGGTCGCAGCGCGTGACGGACTATAGCGGTTGTGCTGAAGGCCGTGAATTCACTTCATTACGGTACCCAGCAAGGATGCGGCGGGGCCCGGCGCGCAGCTCAGCCCGCCATCCCGTTCGGCAGGGGCGGCACGGCCAGTGCGCGCAGCCTGATCCGGTCGCCGTCGCCGACGGCCAGCACCGTGCGGGCGAAGGCATCCAGCCGTGTGGTTCCGGCGTCGTCGTCCGTGATCCGCACCCAGCCGCGCAACGGCGCGGGGTTGCGGCCGAGCATCTCGACCAGGCTGCCGGCGGTGACGCCCAGGGACTCGGCGTCGGCTTGCGTCAGGCGAACGATCCGCCGTTTTCCCTTCAAGCCGGTGTAGGGTTCGATCGTATCATCCGCAATCACACGCAGCGAGAAGCGGCTTTCCCGCAATGCCTGCCGCAGCGCGTCCGTGGCCGCCTGGTCCACGTTCCCCGCGTTGTCGACGACGACGCCATAGCCATCCCGAGCGCGATCGGCTGTCACGAGTCCCGTGCGGATGTCCGTCAGGACGGAGTCCACGGGCCGGTCCAGGGGGTCGCCGTATCCGCCGCCGCCCGACGATCGCATCACCACGACATCGCCGCGGTAGATCGGATGCCCGGTGACCTTGCCCGGCGTCGAGAATTCCACCAGCCGTCCATCGGTGGTTTCCACGGATACATGGTACGGCGCACCCGCGCCGCCGCCCAGTACGCCGAAGGGCGGGATCACGGCGCGATCGCTCAACACCGAGTAGCTGCCTTCATCGCCGAGCAGCCGGATCTTGCGGATCATGCCCACGCCGCCGCGCCGCTGTCCCTCCCCGCCGCCATCGGGGCGCATCGTGCAGG
>NZ_DASZTJ010000007.1:0-8355 GCF_035548235.1 Rhodopila sp. | reverse complement strand
GCGGCGGGGTGCAGGCAGGCCTTCACATGCGGCAGGAAGTGCTCGACCGACGGCACGTCCAAGCCTTTGACCTTGGCGCCTTCATCGAAGCGGCGCAGCTTCACCGCGGCTTCGTGTTCCGGGATCATCCGGAATTCGGCGACCTCCTGCTCCGACATCGGGCCGCCCTGCAATTCCAGGCTGCGCACGCTGTCGGGGCTGAGTCGGCCGAAATAGTCGGGTTCCGTCGCGCATAGATAGCGCTTGGCGGCGACGTGCAGGCGGACCGGTTCGGTGACCGCCGGCCCGAACCAGCGCGCCAGGAACTCTCCGCCCAGCGCTTCATGCCGGTCATCGACCCCCTCGGCCGCCGGGTCCTCGCCCAGGTCGTGCACCATGTGGCCGATATCATGCAAAAGGGACGCTGCGATCAGGGCCGAATCGCAGCCGGACCGTTCCGCCAGCAGGGCCGCCTGCAGCGCATGCGCCCGCTGGTTGACGCTGCTGAGTCCGTAGCGCTTCTCGCCCTTGCCGTCGATCAGGTCGGCGATCATCGCGAGGGGATCTTCCGTCATGACAGGGGTCCTTCGTGCCGTGGCGGCCCTGGACATAGACCAATCCATCCCGGGACGCATCCTTCCGCTCGGAACGACGTATTGCAATCGTGTGACATTCGGTCCCGCGACCGAACCCGGTTGGACGACGGGATCGAGAGGGCCATTATCCGCCGGGAACGACGGAACCAGGACAGGATCGCCCCATGTTGGACCAGACATTGGACCAGACAATCGACTGCATCACCGAGGCCGAGGACGGCGCCCGCCCGGTCCACGCCGTGCGGCCCGACGGGCTGGACGCGCTGCTGGACCGCCTGCCGGCCATGCAGGGCGCCTATCTGCGCGACAGCCGCTTCGCTGCGAAGTCCGGAGAGTTCGTCCTGCTGCCGGGCGCCGAGGGGGTGGCGGCGGCGGTGCTGGGCCTTGGCGCCGACTCCTCGCCGTTCGCCTTCGGCCGCCTGCACGCACAACTGCCCGCCACCGGCCCGTGGCGGCTGGAGCCGGGCGACTACGACCCCGCGATGGCGTATCTGGGGTTTTGCCTCGGCGCCTATCATTTCGGCCGCTTCCGCGCGAGGGAGCGGCACGGCGCGACGCTGGTGGTGCCGCAGGCGCATGCGGCCAGCGTACGGCAGGCCCAGGCCGTATGGATGGTGCGCGACCTGGTCAATACGCCACCGAATCTTCTCGGTCCGGTCGAGCTCGCCGATTTCGCCGTATCGCTTGCGCAACGCTTTGGCGCAGGCTGCACGCTGGCCGCGGGTGCGGAATTGGAACGGCAATACCCCACCGTGGCCGCCGTTGGCGCCGGTTCCGCCCGGCCGCCACGGGTCGTGACCTTCCATTGGCGCGGCAGCCGGGCGGGCGAGTCCGCGCCGTTCGTTTCGTTATGCGGTAAAGGTGTCTGTTTTGATACCGGCGGATACGATCTGAAACCGTCCGCCGGCATGTTGCGCATGAAAAAAGACATGGGCGGAGCGGCGACGGTACTGGGCGTTGCGCG
Source organism: Rhodopila sp. (assembly GCF_035548235.1). GTDB lineage: Bacteria > Pseudomonadota > Alphaproteobacteria > Acetobacterales > Acetobacteraceae > Rhodopila. Next base: position 6,816 of record NZ_DASZTJ010000007.1, on the reverse strand, counting down.
CGCGGTGATGGAAGCGGACCTGCCGATACGGCTCGCGGTTCGTGTCGGCTGCGTCGAGAACTCCGTTTCGGGGTCGGCGATGCGGCCATCGGACGTGCTGCGCACGCGCTCCGGCCTGACGGTTGAAGTCGGCAATACCGATGCGGAAGGCCGGCTCGTGCTGTGCGACCTGCTGCACGAAGCCTGCGAGGAAGCGCCGAACCTGGTGATCGACTGCGCGACTCTGACAGGCGCGGCCCGGGTCGCGCTGGGTCCTGATCTTCCCGCGCTGTTCAGCAACGACGATGTCATGGCCGATTCATTACAGCGGCTTGGTCTGGTCGTTCATGATCCGGTGTGGCGGCTGCCGCTATGGTCGGGCTACGACGACTGGCTCAAGAGCTCGGTCGCCGATTTGAACAACGTCTCCTCGAAGCCGATGGCCGGTGCGGTGACGGCGGCGCTGTATCTGCAACGTTTCATCAAGCCTGGCATCCCTTGGATGCACCTTGATCTTTACGCATGGAATGACACATCACGTTCGGGACGGCCGGAAGGTGGCGAAGCGATGGCGATGCGCGCGATCCTTGCATTGCTGAAAGAAATATCCACCAGCGCTTGATGGTGGCTACCTTACGGTCACGATCCCGTGACGTTGCTTACAAATCGTTAACCGTAATAAGGTTGACGGGTTTTCGCGTTTTGACTACATAACGAATTCGTGGTGTCCATCCATTCCGGTGGGCATCCTCATGAAAAGGACAAAGACGTGGCATCTCCCCCAAACCCGGTTTCTGATGCCCAGGTCGGCCTCCTCCGCGATACGATCGTCGCGCTGGTGCGCCGGGATGGCGCTGATCTTTCCGCTCGCCAGCTAGGTGTCTTTTTGACCTGCTACCTGCATGAAGGTGGCCACACGGTGCGTGGTCTCGCCGCCGAACTGAACGTATCGAAGCCCGCGATCACGCGCGCGCTCGATCGTCTGACCGAGCTCGATCTCGCGCGCCGCAAGGTCGATCCGATGGATCGCCGCAGCGTGCTGGTGCAGCGCACGACCAAGGGTTCCGCTTTCCTGCGCGATCTGCGCGGCATCATGTTGGATGCCTCGGGCATGGGCAAGAAGTCGTCCAAGAGGGCGGCGGCCTGAACCGCAATCGCCGTTCATGAAGGCTTTGTAAGAAAGCGCGGCACGCCGCGCTTTCTTTTTGCCCGGAACATTACCCACCTTTAACACCGCCCGCCGTCAGCCCGGCCACGATCTCCTTCTGCATCAGCAGCGTCAGCAGAAGCACCGGCGCCGTCACCACAAGCGCCGCGGCCGCCAGCGGTCCCCAACTGATCTGTTCGAACGTCAGCACGTTATAGACCGCGACAGGCAGCGTCCGTGTCGTGCGCCCGGCCAGCACGACGCCAAAGATGAAATTGTTCCAACTGAAAATAAATGCCAGGATCATCGCAACGGTGATGCCGGGGCGCGCAAGCGGCATCGCGACATGGCGGAACGCCTGCCAGATATTCGCGCCATCGACCAACGCAGCCTCTTCCAGCTCCGCCGGAAGGCCTTCGAAAAAGCCGATCATGATCCATACCACGATCGGCACGGTGATCACGAGATGCGTGATTACAAGCGGCGTCAAGGTACCGATCAACCCCAGCCACTGAAATAGCAGGAATAACGGGATCAAATACGACAGCCCCGGCGTGACCCGGGCGATCAGGATCAGGACCGCCGCCTTGCTGGCCTTCGCCTTGGCGATGCCGTACCCGGCAGGAACGCCGAGCAGAAGCGCGAGGCCAGTCGCACCGAATGAAACGATGACCGAATTTATCGTATAAGTAAGGAAATCGTTCTTTTGGAAGACGTCGACAAAATTAGCGAGCGTCGGCGGATTCGGGATGAACACCGGCGGATAGGCCGTGTTGTCCGCCTCGTTCTTGAACGCCAGCGACAGCATCCACAGGAAGAACGTCACCGCCGGCATGATCAGTACCAGGACCGAGGCATACAGCCCAACTCGGCCCATGGTGCGGCCGAAGCGACCGCGCCTCATTGCAGCACCTGCTTCTGGCGGACATGCAGCAGCACCATGCTGATCAGCAGGATCAGCACGAAGAACACGACAACCATGGCGGACCCGTATCCCAGATCGTAATACGCGAAAGCGGTCTGATAGAGCAGGATGTTCAACGTTTCGCTGGAGGTGCCGGGACCGCCCAGCGTGATCACGTAGATCGTATCGAATGCCTTCAGCGCGTCGATCACCCGGATCACCGCGGCGACGACGATGAACGGCCAGGCCAGCGGCAAGGTGATGTGGCGGAACATCTGCCAGGCGGTCGCGCCGTCCAGGATCGCCGCCTCGTACGGGTCCTGCGGCAGGCTGGCGATGCCGCCCAGGACGATCAGCATCACCAACGGTGTCCATTGCCACGTCTCTACCATCACCAGCGTCGGGATGACGGTGTTGCTGTCATAGACCCAGGATGACGGCGGCAGGCCGACCAGTCCCAGCAGGTAGTTCAACACGCCCAGTTGCGGGTGGAACATCATGGTCCAGACCAAAGAGATGGCGACCGGCGTCGCCATCATCGGCAGCACGAAGATCGTGCGGGCGATGCCGCGGCCGCGGAACTCCGCGGCGAAACAGACCGCGGCCCAGACGCCCAGGATGACCGGTGCGACGACCGAGGCGGCGGTGAACACCAGCGTGCGGACGATCGCCCACAGGAACCGGTCGTCGGTCAGCATCTTCGTGTAGTTGGCCAGCCCCACGAACGGCGTGGCGCCCGACACCTTCCAGTCGTGCACCGACATGAACAAGGTGAACAGCCAGGGAAAGACGATGACGGCCGCCACGACGATCGCGGCCGGAACCGCGAACATCCAGTAATGGCGGGCGTATGATTTCTGCCCGGCCGCGATGGGCATCGCGGGCGGACGGGAGGCGATGGACGTGCTCATGACACCATTTCGTTGGACGTTCCCGATTTGTCACGGCCTCGTTACGGACCGATGCGTGGTTCTCGTGGCAACACGGGTCCGTGTCCAGCCCCTATGCACCGGCCAGCCTTTTTCGCGATTCTCGGAGCCGCGGCGTTCCTGCTAGAACGACGCCTGTCGGGCACGCCTGCCCAGGATGGAGTTCTTCGCATGACCACCGAGGCCGATATCACCGCATGGCTCGCCACCCAGCAGGAAGCGATGACCGCCCTGCTTCGCGAAATGGTGGATATCGACAGCGGCAGCTACAACAAGCCCGGCATCGATGCGGTCGGTGCGGTCATCCGGCGCTTCCTGGAAAGCCACGGCCTGACCGTCGAGACCATTGCGCAGCAGCGTCATGGCGACTGTCTGCGCGCCTCGATTCCCGGCCAGCAGGCAGGCAATGCCGGCGGCGCCATCATGCTGATGGGTCACCGCGACACCGTCTTCCCGGACGGCGAGGCCGAACGCCGGCCGTTCGCGATCCGCGACGGCATCGCCTACGGCCCCGGAGTCGCCGATATGAAGGCGGGGCTGACGATGAACTGCTTCATCCTCGCCGCCTTCGCGAAGTTCGGCGGTGCACCGGCCCCGCTGGTCGGCCTCTTCACCGGCGATGAGGAAATCGGCTCCCCCGAGGGCCGCGCCGTCATCGAAGCCGAGGCCCGCCGTGCTCGGGTCGTCTTCAACAGCGAACCGGGGCGTGTGTCCGGCAACGTCGTCACCGGCCGCAAGGGCGGCGTGTTCATGCAGTTCCGGATCACCGGCAAGGCCGCTCACTCGGGCGGCAATTTCGCCGAGGGCATCAGCGCGATCGAGGAGTTGGCACGCAAGGTCCAGGCGATCCACGCGCTGACCGACCTCGACCGCGGCATCACGCTGAATGTCGGCCTGGTCAGCGGCGGGCAAAGCGTCAACACCGTTGCGCCCTGGGCCGAGGGGCAGATCGACCTGCGCTATGTCGAGCCGGCCGACAAGGACGACATCATGGCGCGCATCAACGCGATCATCGAGCGCAGCTACGTCCCCGGCACCCAGGCGCAACTGACGGTGCGCGGCGAGTTCCTGCCGCTGACCCAGACGCCGGCGGCGCGGAAACTGTTCGAACTCTATGTCTCCGCCGCCGCCGCGTCCGGGTTCCGCACGGACGGGGAGTTCACCGGCGGCTGCGCGGATTCGGGTTTCACCGCCGGCGTCGGCACGCCGACGATCTGCGCCGTGGGGCCTGTCGGCGGCAAGGCGCACACCCCTGAGGAATTCCTGCGCATCGACACCCTGGTGCCGCGCGCCCAGGCCTGCGCGCGGGCGATCCTGCGGCTGGACGGGACCAGCCTCTGATCACCAGTGGTGCCAGCCTCCACGCCAGCCGCCGCCATGCCAGCCGCCCTCGTGCCAGCCACCGCCATGCCACCACCCGCCGCCGCCGGCGACGACAACGCCACTGCCGTAATAGGGGCCGGGGTAGCCGTAGCCATAACCGTATTCCGGATAGGCCGGATACGCCACGCATCCGCCTAGCAGGCCGGTCAACAACAGGGCCGTCAGGGCCAATCCTGTCCGAGCGCGCTTGGTCTTGGTCATCGTGGGACCTCCTTGGTCCATGAGATGGGCAGGGCGCGTGGCGGTTTAGCGTTCGGATCGCGGCGGCGGCGTGGCAGCACCGGCCATCGCGCGGTTGTGACGTTTCGGGATGCGACGAACGCCGCCTAACCCCACGGTATCCCGCCGATCTGGCCCGCCCTTGCAGCGCGCGCCATCGCCGGACGGCCATCTGGTTGACTTGGTTTTGCCACCGTCCTCCCGTTCACTCTGAACAAAGATCAATCGCGGATTCGAACAATGCGTTGGAACCCAAGCCTTTTCCGGTTGTGCACCAGTGTCGCGATCGGCGCTCTGTTGGCCGAGGCGTGCCTGCCAGTGGCATCGCGTGCTCAACCGGCGCCCCCGCCCCTGCCCTCGGCGCAGTTCGACGCGACCCCGCCGGCCGACCAGAACCAGCCGGATCCGCCCGCGCGCGTCGGCCGCATCGCCCAGATCGCCGGCACCGCCTCGTTCCATGACCAGGGCGATACGCAATGGAGTCCGCTCAGCGTCAACTTCCCGGTCAGCTCCGGCAACACGTTCTGGACCGAGCCGAACGGGCGCATGCGGATGGAGATCAGCGACAGCGTGGTCGCGATGTCCGGCGCCACCGAATTCAACGTCTATAGCCTGGACCAGACTGGCCTGCAGGGCGTCGCGGCGCGCGGCGAGATCTTCCTGGACATGCGCAACGTCGGGCCGAACGAGAGCTGGACCATCCAGACGCCGCGCGGCCTCGTGCACCTGAACGGCAACGGCCAGTACGGCATCGTCGTGGGCACGACCGACGACCCGACGCTGGTCACCGTCTTCGCCGGGTCGGCGAGTGTGGAAAGCACCGACCTGACGCTGACCGTCGGGCCGAACCAGGCGGCCAGCCTGACGGGCACCGACACGTTCCAAGGCGTCATCGTGCCCGCTCAGCGCGACCCGTTCGTGACGGAGATGCTGGGTGCCGTCCGGCCGCCGCCGTCCCGCCTGCCGCCGCAGGTCGCCGAGACGATCACCGCCATGCCCGGCGGTCAGGACCTGTCGTCGGTCGGGTCATGGTCCGATGTGCCGGAATACGGCCAGGTCTGGTATCCGCCGGTCGATCCGGGTTGGGTGCCTTACCGGAACGGGCATTGGGCCTATGTCGAGCCGTGGGGCTGGACCTGGGTCGATGATGCGCCGTGGGGCTTCGCGCCCTTCCATTACGGACGCTGGGTGGAGATCGACGACCGCTGGGCCTGGACGCCCGGCCCGGTCGTGGTGCAGCAGCCGCCGGTCTACGCACCGGCGCTGGTGGCGTTCATCGGCCTGGGCGCGGGCGTGGCCATCGGCGCGGCGCTGGCCAGCGGCTCGGTCGGGTGGGTCCCGCTGGGGCCGCATGAGCCGTACCGTCCGTGGTACCATGCGTCGAACCGCTATTTCCGCGAAGTCAACGTGCGGAACGTTACCAACATCAACAACATCACGAACATCCGCAACGTGACGGTCAACAACTTCGTCAACCGCCGCGCCATGACGGCGATCCCGGCATCGGCGATGGCCGCGTCGCGTCCCGTCGCCCCGATCGCGCGGCCGTTCACGCCCCAACAGATCGCCCAGGCGAGGCCGGTGTTCGGGCGCCAGCCGATCCGGCCGACCGCCGGCACGCTTGGCGTGACCCCAACGGTCGCGCGACGGCTGAACATCGCCGCGCCGGGCGGCGTCAGGCCCGCCGCGCCCGGCCCGGCGATCCGGCCCGTGGCCGGGGGCCCCGCCCCCAATCTGCGCGGCGCCTTCGCGCCACGGACACCGCTGCCGGGGCAGCATGAGCCAGCGCCTAACATCCGTCCGGGAGCACCGGTCAACGCCGCCGGCCCTCATCCGGGGGCGCCGGCCATGCATCCGAACGCAGTCATCCCCAACCGTCCGGGCGAGGCGCGTCCGAACGTTCCGGAAACCCGTCCAGCCGAACCGCACGCGATGCCCCCGGCGGTCCAGCCACATGTCGCCGCGCCGCCGCATGAGATGGTGCAGCCGCATGTCCAGGCCCCCGTGCAGCATGAGGCTCCGCGCGTCCAGGCGCCGGTGCAACACGCCCCGCCGCCGCAGCAGCATTTCAACCCACCGCCGCAGCAACACTTCAACCCGCCGCCGCAGCAACACTTCAACCCGCCGCCGCAGCAGCACTTCACCCCGCCGCCGCAGCAGCATTTCAGCCCACCGCCGCAGCAGCACGCCGCGCCTCCGCCCGGCGGAGGTCCCGAAACACGACCAGGGGAGAAGTAGCCACACGGCCCTGCCAT
>NZ_DASZTJ010000006.1:0-7432 GCF_035548235.1 Rhodopila sp. | reverse complement strand
TTTGTATACGATCATATCGGTTACGTTTCTTCCGACACGGTTGCCGTCTGAAATCGTTTCGCACGGAGGCGGGCGCTTCGCGCCCTTCAAGGAGGACGCCGAGGTCACGGAGACGGTGTGTCGCTGCCACGCCGATTGTGGGGACGTCGACCGTCGCTTTTCAAACGCGAAGCGTATCGAAACCACGCATTCAGCTTCGGAAAAACGCGTCGACTCCGTGACCTCGGCGCCCTCCTTGAAGGGCGCGAAGCGCCCGCCTCCGTGCGAGAAACAACGATCGGTGACACTCATGTTCTTGCCTCTCCCACGATGACCGGTCACGGCACGGAGCCGATACGGTCCTGCGCCTGCGCATCATGTAAGCGTGGCGACTCCCTGGTCGCGCGAAGAGGTCCTATGCGTCCGGCGGTCGCTGTCCGCACGCCTGCGAGTTTCGTGCGGACGACGGACGCATCGGGATAGCGTGCGCCCCGCGCGGGGATCGCCTTCATGTCGCTGCCGAACGGTTCACAGGGAACGCCACGCAAACGATTGGTCAAAGCGGCCGGCGGGTTGCCCCGGACGCGGCCGTGATTGACCGGCCCCCAGTCGTCGCCCGCACGCGACGCCATTTCAACGGCTGCCCCTCCTCCCAAGCCAGGGACGCCGCCAGCGTCCAGGGCTTCTCCGATGGGCCCGTGATGCCCCTCCGGCACAGGCGCCGGCTCCCTCGATTTGGCGCATTGCCGCTACGCCTGTAATCTGTCTCGGACCGAACACGAAGGACGCGCCCCAGGATGAACGACCAGATCGTCGAGACGCCGCAAGCCTATCTGGATCGTATCCAAGCGCAGGCCACCCGTTTCGAAACCCCGTGCGGCGAGGGCCGGATGATCTGGCACCTGTGGGACCGGTCCGGCGGCACCGCGCCGGTCGTGGTGCTGTGCCACGGCGGCGCCGGCTCCTGGCGGCACTGGGTCCGCAACATCGAGGCCTTGCTTCCGCGCTGGCGGGTGTTGTGCCCCGACCTGCCGGGGCTGGGCGAGTCCGACGACCCGCCCGACGGGGACGATCCGTTCGGCATCGCCGGCATCGTCGCCGACGGGATCGACAGGATCATCGGCGCGGACACGCCTTACGACGTCGTCGGCTTTTCCTTCGGCAGCGCCATGGCGGTCTGCATCGGGGCGCTGCGCGGCAAGCGGGTGCGGTCGGTCATCATCATCGGCTCCTCGGGCGTCGGGCTGCTGGGCTCCCGCGTCCCGCTGGAGAAGGTGCGGCACCTGGAAGGGCAGGCGCGGTGGGACACTCATCGCATCAACCTCAACCGGCTGATGATCGCCGACCCGGCCAAGATCGACGACCTGGCGCTGACGATCCAGGACTGGAACACGATCCGCTCCCGCCTGCGCACGCCGTCGATCTCGCGCAGCGGGGTGGTCATGAAGGCGATCGACCAGTTGCAGTCGCCGCTGAGCGCGATCTGGGGCGAGCTCGATGCCCCCGCCAACCCCAAGGCGCCGGAGCGCGCGGCGATCCTGCGGGAGCACAGGCCGGGGACGGACATCCGCCTGATCCCCGGCGTCGGCCATTGGGCCGCCTTCGAAGCGGCCGACACGGTGAACGCCATGCTGCTGGACATGCTGGAGAGAACCCGGCCCTGACCGGGCCGGCGGGAGAAACGGACAATGAATGAACCGACGACAGGCCCGGAGGTCGGCCCCGGCGAGATGATGGGCAACGCCGGCCCCGGCATGCTGCAAGGCCTGCGCGTGATCGAGGTGGCGGACGAGCGCGCCGAGTACGCCGGCCTGCTGCTCGCGGGCCTCGGCTGCGACGTGGTCAAGATCGAGCCGCCCGAGGGCAGCGCCACCCGCCGCATCGGCCCGTTCCTGGACGACGAACCGGGTCCGGAACGGTCGTTGTTCTTCTGGAACTACAACCGAAACAAAAAGTCGGTGGTCCTGGACATCCAGGCGCAGCCCGAGACTTTGCTGAAGCTGCTGGAGGGGGCGGACATCCTGCTCGATTCCTCCTGCGGCGCGCTGAACACTGCGCTGGGGCTGGATCGGGCGGCGCTGAACGCGCGGTTCCCCAAGCTGGTGACGGCGCGGATGACGCCGTTCGGGGACGACGGGCCGTGGGCGGACTTCAAAGGCTCCGACCTGATCCACCTCGCGCTCGGCGGGGTGATGATGAATTGCGGTTACGATCCCGATCCGAACCGGCACTACGACCTGCCGCCGATCGCGCCCCAGGTCTGGCACGCCTACCACATCGCCGGCGAGCAGCTTGCCACCGGCGTCGTCGCCGCCCTGATCGCGCGCCACCGCACCGGCCAGGGGCAGGACGTTTCGGTGGCGGTGCATGAGGCGGTGTCGAAGAACCCCGAGCTCGACATCATGCACTGGGTGATGCGGCGGGTGCCGCTGTGGCGCCTGACCTGCCGGCATGCGCTGGAGGTGCCGAACGCCTCGCCGTCGATCATGCACACCAAGGACGGGCGCTGGTACATCTCCCACGGCATGGGTGCGCGGGACCTGAAGAACCTGGTGCCGCTGCTGACCAAGTACGGGATGCAGGCCGACCTGCAGCCGCCTCCGCCGGACGCCGACCTGAAGGCGCGGGCGGTGCCGGGCAGCACGGCCTCGGACGAGGCCAAGGCCCATATGATCGACGTCGTTGCCCGCTTCGCCCGGTCCTGGACCTATCAGGACATGCCGTGGCTGGAGGCGCAGGAGGCCGGGCTGCTCTGGGCGCCGATCCGCAAGCCGCACGAGAACGCGCTGGACGAGCACTGGCTGACCCGCAAGACCTTCGCCGATGTCTGGCACCCGGAACATGGCCGCGCGTTCCGGTATCCGACCAGCAAGTGGCTGACGAACCGGACGAGTTGGCAGGTCGGCCGCCGCGCCCCGCTGCTGGGCGAGGACACCGATGCGGTGCTGGCCGGGGCGCCCCGGACGGCGTCCGTCCCGGCCCAGCCCAAGGGCGACGCCGGTGCGATCAAGTCCGCCCTGCACGACAAGCCGTTCCCGCTGCAGGGGGTGAAGATCCTGGACTTCGCTTGGTTCCTGGCCTCGGCGGGCGGCACGCGCTTCCTCGCCGCGATGGGCGCCGAGAGCTACAAGGTCGAGTGGAAGGACAACCCCGATACCCGCCTGGCGGCCATGGCCCCCGTGGGCGGGCGGGAGGCGCGCGACAAGGCGACCGGTCCGCTGCCGGGGGTGAAGGACCCCGACATGGGCGGGCAGTTCAACAACAAGAACGCCGGCAAGCGCGGGGTGTCGCTGAACATCCGCCATCCGAAAGGGCTGCAGATCGCCAAGGACCTGGTGCGGGTCTGCGACATCGTGGCCGAGGGGTTCTCGCCCGGCGTGCTGCAGCGGCTGGGCCTGGGCTACGACGTGATGCGGAAGATCCGGCCGGACATCATCTACATCCAGCAGGCCGGGATGGGCGCGCACGGCACCTATGGGCGGATGCGCACCGTCGGTCCGGTGGCGGCGGCGTTCGGCGGGCAGGCGGACATGTCCGGGTTGCCGGAGCCGGCGATGCCCGTCGGCTGGGGGTATTCCTACCTCGATTGGATGGGCGCCTACGGCTATGCGCTCGCCTTGCTGGGGGCGCTGTACCATCGCGACCGGACCGGGGAGGGGCAGTGGATCGACGCCTCCCAGTGCGAGTCCGGCATCTTCCTGACGGGCGCGCAGATCCTCGACTGGTCCGCCAACGGGCGGGCGTGGACGCGGTATGGCAACCGCTCCCCCTATAAGCCGGCGGCCCCGCACGGGGCGTATCGGTGCAGGGGCGAGGACCGGTGGGTGGCGATCGCCTGCTTCACCGAAGCCGAGTGGCAGGCGCTGGCGCGGGTGGCGGGGCAGGCCGACTGGCTGGACGACAAGCGCTTCGCCACGCTGGCGGACCGGCTGGCGCACCAGGACGCGCTGGACGCGGCCGTCGGCGCCTGGACCGCGGGCAAGACCGCCGAGGACGTGATGACGGCGCTGCAGAACGCCGGCGTCCCCGCCGGCGTCTGCCAGAATGCCGAGGACCGCTGCGACAACGACCCTCAGTTGCGGCACCTGAAATGGCTGACCGAGGTCACGGGCACCAAGATCGGCACCTGGCCGGTGTATGAGTTGCCGATGAAACTATCCCGCACCCCGGCCTATATCGGCGGACCGATCAACCGCGGCGCCCCGGGGTATGGGGAGGACAATCTCTGGGTCCTGACCAACCTGCTCGGGATGACGGCGTCGGACGTGGAGCGGCTGGCGGAGGAGGGGGTCATCTGAGGCGCCGCCGGCTTTCCGGCATGGTGGCCGGAAGGCCGCCATGCCGGCCTCACGCCTGCGAAAACTCCCCCGACTTCCCTCCGGCCTTGTGCGTCACCCGCAGCCCTTCGATCCGCATGCCCCGGTCGACCGCCTTGCACATGTCGTAGACCGTCAGCGCCGCGACGCTGGCGGCGGTCAGGGCTTCCATCTCCACCCCGGTCTGGCCGGTGGTCTTCACCGTTGCCGCGATCTCCACCGCCGGTCCGGCGGGATCGGGGGTCAGGTCGACCGTCACGGCCGTCACCGGCAGCGGGTGGCACAGCGGAACCAGGTCGGACGTCCGCTTCGCACCCATGATTCCGGCCAGGCGGGCGACGCCCAGCACGTCGCCCTTTTTCGCCGTCCCCTGCTGGATCATCGCCAGCGTCGCCGGCGCCATCACCACCCGTGCCCGAGCGGTCGCGGTCCTGGCCGTGACGGCCTTGCCGGAGACGTCGACCATCGCCGCGTTGCCGGCGGCATCGAAATGGGTCAGGCCGCTCACCGGACGCTGTCGCCCAGCAGGGCGCGCACCGCCGCGGCGACGTCCTTCTGGCGCATCAGGCTCTCGCCCACCAGGTAGCAGTTCGGCCCGACGGCGCTCAGCCGGCGCAGGTCCTCGGTGTTGCGGATGCCGCTTTCGGCGATCAGGAAACGGTCGGGCGGCACCAGGGGCGCCAGGTCCTCGGTCGTCTTCAGGTCGGTCGCCAGCGTCCTGAGGTTCCGGTTGTTGATCCCGATCAGCGACGTCCCCAGCAGCAGGGCGCGATCGAGCTCGTCCCGGTCGTGCACCTCCACCAGCACGTCCAGGTCGAGCGACAGGGCGATCTGCTCCAGCTCCCGCGCCTGGACGTCCGACAGCGCCGCCATGATCAGCAGGATGCAATCCGCCCCCATCGCCCGGCTTTCGTAGACCTGCCACGGGTCGAGGATGAAATCCTTCCGCAGGATGGGCAGCGGGACCGCGGCCCGAGCGGCTTTCAGGTGGGCCGGATCGCCTTGGAAATGCTGCCGTTCGGTCAGCACCGACAGGCACGTGGCGCCGCCGGCCTCATAGGCCCGCGCCAGGCCAGCGGGGTCGAAATCTTCCCGGATCAGGCCGCCGGAGGGTGACGCCTTCTTGATCTCCGCGATCAGGCCGTACCGGCCGCTGGATGCCGCCGCCTTCAGCGCATAGCCGAAGCCGCGTGGGGCGTCGCCGCGCGCGGCGATGTCCGCCTTCAGCCCGTCGATGCCTCGCGCAGCCTTCCTTGCGGCGACATCCGCTTTCACGTCGGCGGCTATCCTGGCGAGCACGTCGGGCATCGCGGTGTTATCGTCTGCCATTCAGTCTCCCTTGATGGAGGGGCATGCAGGAACAGAGCCAGCGAACCGCAACCCCAAGTCTAGCGGTTCTAAGAGGTGTGGGCGAGGCTCGCTCGTCGTAGCGTGTCCAACGCCGCAAGAGCAGCGCCGGATGCGATGGACTGCTCAGCGATCCCGACGCCCTCGCGCAGGTCGCCGACGCGGCCGGCGACGATCAGCGCCGCGGCCGCATTCAGCAGCACGGTGTCGCGATAGGGGCCGCGCGCGCCTTCCAGCAAAGCGTGCAGGGCGGCGGCATTGAAGGCGGCGTCGCCGCCGCGGATGCCCTCGAGGGGCGAGCGCGGCAGGCCGGCGTCTTCCGGCGTCACGGTGAAGCTGCGGATCGTGCCGTCGGCCAGCGCGGTCACGTGGTTTTCACCCGCGACGGTCAGCTCGTCCAGGCCCATCCCGTGGACCAGCCAGGCCGAGTCGTGGCCCAGCGCGGCCAGGGTCTCGGCCATCGGCAGCGTCCAGTCGGGGGAGAACACGCCGGTCAGTTGTCGCCGGACCCGCGCCGGGTTGGCCAGCGGCCCCAGCAGGTTGAAGATGGTGCGGGTGCCAAGCTCCACGCGCGGACCGGCGGCGTGCCGCATGGACGGGTGATGCCGGGGCGCGAAGAGGAAGACGCAGCCGGCTTCCGCGAGGATCGCCGGCAGGGCGGTCAGCGGGGCATCGACGTTGATCCCGAGGGCGGTCAGCACGTCGGCGCCCCCGGTCCGGGACGACAAAGCCCGGTTGCCGTGTTTCGCGACCTTGATCCCGCATCCGGCGATGACGAAGGTCACGGCCGAGGAGACGTTCAGCGTGCCGGCCCCGTCGCCGCCGGTGCCGCAGACATCGATGGCGCCGTCCGGCGCGTCGATCGCCGTCATGCGCGCCCGCATCGCCCGCACCGCGCCGGTGATTTCGGCCACCGTCTCGCCGCGCAGGCGCATCGCCATCAACAGGGCGCCGATCTGCGCCGGAGTCGCCTCGCCGCCCATGATGATGTCGAACGCGGCTTCCGCCTGATCGGCCGTCAGCGTTTCGCCGGCGGCAAGGCGGGCGATCGTGGATTTCAGGTCCGCCGTCATGTCTCAGGCGGCGTGGGCGGGCGCGTTGGTCCCTCGCGCGATGGCCAGGAAGTTCCGGAGGATGGTATGGCCGTGCTCGCTGGCGATGCTTTCCGGGTGGAACTGCACGCCATAGATCGGCAGCGTGCGATGGTGCATCGCCATCACCAGCCCATCCTCGGTCCAGGCGGTGGGGACCAGCGTGTCCGGCAGCGAGTCCCGCGCGACGATCAGGCTGTGGTAGCGGGTCGCATTGAACGGGGAGGGCAGGCCGGCGAGGATGTCCGTCCCCGTATGGCTGATCGCCGAGACCTTGCCGTGCATCGGCTCCGGCGCTCGGACCACCTGGCCGCCGAAGGCCTGGCCGATCGCCTGGTGGCCGAGGCAGACGCCGAGCAGCGGGATCTTGCCGGCGGCGGCGGTGATGAGGTCGAGGCAGATCCCCGCCTCGTTCGGGGTGCAGGGACCCGGCGACAGGACGATCGCCTCCGGCCGCATCGCCAAGGCGTCCTGAACCGACAGCTTGTCATTGCGCCAGACGTCGCACTGGGCGCCCACATCGCCCAGGAAATGGAACAGGTTGAAGGTGAAGCTGTCGTAGTTGTCTATGAGCAGGATCATGGGGCCGCATCTTTGGTCCGGCCGTGAGCGCTGGTCAATGTTTCACCGCTAGGGCGACGCGGGGTTTTTTGCGGCGGCGACGCCTTCGGGGGGAGAGGGGGCGCCGTGCGTTCAGGT
>NZ_DASZTJ010000005.1:0-6789 GCF_035548235.1 Rhodopila sp. | reverse complement strand
CGACGGCATTGCTCGGTCGTACGCGCCACCGCCGCGGCGCTGGAAGCCGAGGTCGCAGCGCGCAGCGTTCCGCCCTGCCGCGCTTCGCAGTCAATGCCAAGGCGGCGGATCAAGGCGAAGGTGGCATCCGGTGCGCCGTAGGTGAAGGCGATCATGCGCCGGCCGAGATCCGCGCCGAATGTCGTTTCGATCGTGTCCGGGTCGTATTTCAGGCCCGGATTGACCTGGCCGCCGTTGCGCCCCGACGCCCCCCAACCGGGTTCGCGCGCTTCGATGACCACGACCTCGCGCCCCGCTTCCGCGAGATGCAGGGCGGTGGACAGTCCGGTGAACCCGGCACCGATGATCGCGAAATCCACCCGGCGGTCGCCGTCCAACGGCCGCGTCAGCGGAGCCGCGACGGCTGTGTCCGCATATAGGCTGCGCGGCAACGCGCGCGACATCATGACGTGACGGGCGCTCACCGCATCGCTCGACCCATGCCCGGATCGATGCCCGCGCGCGGCGGGCGTGGGGGCCGGGTCATCCCCGCGAAGTCCGGCATATCAGCCTCCACGATGCCCCCTTCACCCCTGCTACGCTATGCCGCAGGGCGATGCCTGATGGACAGAAAGGGGAGCTTAACCGGTCCTCCACCGGAAGCAACTCCATTGAACGAATAGCCAGGTTTTTTTCATCATATCCCGGTCACCATGCGATCGGCGTGCCGTCGTAATTGAAGAAGGCGCCGGACTGCGCCGGGGTCAGCCCAGCGATGACCTTGCGCATGCCGGTCACGCTCTCCCGCGCATCGATGTCGCCATTGGGGCCGCCCATGTCGGTGCGGACCCAACCGGGATGCAGGACCGTGCAGAGCAGGCCGTCCGGTTGCCAGTCGATGGCCAACGAGCGCCACACCGCGTTCAGCGCCGCCTTTGACGACCGATACATATAAAGACCGCCGCGCAGGTTCTCTCCCATGCTGCCAAGCCGGCTGGACACCGCGACAAGCTTGCGCTGCGTGCCACGCCGCAGATGCGGCCGCAGCGCGCCGGCAATCGCCAGCGGGGCGATGGCATTGACCGCGAAGGTCTCGGCCCAGGCGGCGCGGTCCACCTGGTCGGCGGTCATCTCGCGCCCCAGCAGGATGCCGGCGCACAGGATCAGGACGTCGATCGCCGTGTCGCCCAGCCCCTGGACCAGTCTTTCCAACGATGCCTGATCGGTCACTTCAAGCCGGTGCCATGTCACGTCGCGATCGCCTGTCGGTGGCACGGCGTCGCGGTGCGTGGCATGCACCGTCCAACCGTCAGCCACATATTGGCGCACGAATTCCGCGCCGATGCCCCGGCTGGCACCCACGATCATCGCAGTGGACATCTTCGTCTTCCTCATATTCAGTACAGCGGCGGCGTCACAGCCCAGAGGGCGACGCACGGCACGTCGCCCGGATTCTCGAACCGGTGTTCCAGCGTAGCCGCAAACCGGAACGAATCGCCCGGGTTGAGCAGCGCCGTTTCATCACCGACCTGAAGCTTCAGCACGCCGGACAACACCGTGCCCGCGTCTTCCCCCGCATGCGCATAGGTACCGACGCCGGTTGACCCGCCGGGTTGGATGGTGATCAGCAGCAGTTCCAGCTTGCCGTCGCCCGGGCACAGCAGCTCCTTGACGATGCCCTTCTCCGCCAGGGTCAGGGTGCGGCGATAGGGCGCGCGCAGTACCCAGGACGGTCCGTCCGGCGAACGCGGCGCGTCGGTGAAGAACCAGCCGATCGGGACGCCAAACGACTCCGCCAGGCGCTGCAGCGTACGGATCGACGGCGAGGATACGCCGCGCTCGATCTGGCTCAGCATGCCGACCGAGATGCCGGTGCGGGTGGAGAGTTCCAGCAAGGTCCAGTCGCGGCGCAGGCGCATGGCGCGCAGGCGTTGACCGATCTCCGACATGACGCCGTCGCCCGCCCTTGCCTCCTGCGGCGGCGATGGGCGCGTGTCGGCGCGCGGCGCGCTATCCGGCCTCCGTGTGCCCATGGCGAGTTTTGTGTCCATATTGAACTTTCCTGGCGTTATTTTTCAAGAGTGTTGCAACCAGTCCGCGTGGTGCTACACTAATTCGCGGAGCGACAGAAGAGGCAATAATGAGCCAGCGGCCGACCGTGGCGACCGGGACCGGACCATGATGCGTGTGGGCGTGGAGGTCGGTGGCACGTTCACCGACATGGTGGCCATCGAGGGAAAAACGCTGCGCATCGTCAAGGTGCCGAGCACACCCCATAGCCCGGATATTGGCGCCTTCGCCTCACTGGAAGCAGCGCGCGTGCCCTTGCCGGCGGTCAGCGACCTGGTGCACGGCTCCACGGTGGCGACCAACGCCATCCTGGAACGGCGTGGGGCCGCGATAGCCTTCGTCACCACGCGGGGGTTCCGCGACATCCTGTTCCTGCAACGCCAGGACCGCCGGCAGATTTACGACCTGCACTACGCCAAGCCGGCGCCGCCCCTGCGCCGCCGCGACTGCTTCGAGGTGACCGAGCGCATCGACGCCGCCGGCCAGGTGGTCACCCCGCTCGATGAAGCCGCCGTTGTACGAGAGATCCTGCCGGCCCTGGCTGCGGGCGGCTACACCGCGGTGGCCATCTGTCTGCTGTCCGCCTATGCCTCGCCGGTGCACGAAGCGCGGCTGCGCGCCCTGGTCGAGGCTGCGCTGCCCGGCCTTCGCGTCACCTGCAGCCATGACGTGGCCTGCGAATTCCGGGAATTCGAGCGCGCCTCCACCACGACGCTCTCGGCCTACGTGCAGCCCGTGATCGACACTTATATCGACCGTTTCGAAACCGTGCTTGCCGCCGCCGGGTTCCGCGGCAGCTTCAGCATCATGCAGTCCAATGGCGGACGGATCCCGGCGCTGGGGATGCGGCGCAGCGCGATCACCGCCCTGTTCAGCGGTCCGGCGGCCGGGGTGATCGGCGCCGTTCGCCAGGCGCAACGCTCCGGTGTCGGCAACGTCATCACCTTCGACATGGGCGGCACCTCCACCGATGTCAGCCTGGTGACCGCCGGCCAGGCGTCGCTCACCCCCGAAACCGAGATCAACGGCCTGCCGGTGCGCACGCCGGTGCTGGACATCGTCAGCGTCGGTGCGGGCGGTGGCAGTCTGGTGTGGATCGATGATGGCGGCATGCTGCGCGTCGGCCCGCGCAGCGCCGGCGCCGACCCGGGCCCCGCATGCTATGGCCGCGGCGGCACGCTGCCGACCATCACCGACGCCCATGTCGTGCGCGGCACGATCCGGCCCGACGGTTTTCTGGGCGGAACAATGCAGTTGGACCGGGACGCCGCCCATCGCGCCTTCGCGGAGGTCGCCGCCCGGCTGGGCATGCCGATCGCGGCCGCCGCGGCCGCTGCGATCCGGCTCGCGGTTGCCAATATCGTGCGTGCCATTCAGGTGGTTTCCACCGAACGCGGCCGCGATCCGCGCGAATACGCGTTGCTGCCGTTCGGCGGCGGCGGCCCTTTGCTGGCGGCGGAGATCGCCGAGGAACTGGCCCTGCGCGAGATCCTGATCCCGCCCAATCCGGGCGTGGTGTCGGCGTTGGGCCTGGTCTCGGCCGACTACGTGAAGGTTTATGGCGCGACGCGGCGGATGCGGCTGGACACGGCCGTGCCGGACGCGCTGCGCGAAGCCTATGCCGGGTTCTTCCGCCAGGCCGAGGACGAATTCCGCAGCCATGGCCTGCATGAACCGCTCGAGTGCGCGCTGGAGGCCGACATGCGCTATGTCGGCCAAGCGTTCGAGATTCCGGTGCCGGTCGAGGCGGGCGCGCTGAAGACCCTGAGCGTCGCCGACCTGGCGGAGCGCTTCACCGAGGTGCATCGCCGGGTCTACCTGCATGGCGGTGAGCCCGGCCGCATGGTGGAACTCGTGGGGCTGCGGTTCAGCGCGCGACAGAAGCTGCCGTCGCTGCCGACGGTGCAGGAGTGGGAAGTCACCGGCGACCGACCCGCGTGCAGCCTGGTGACGATGGCGACCGGGGACGTGGTGGAAAGCCGGTTGCTGGCGGCAACGGCGCGCACGCTCGACGCGCCCGTCACGGGGCCGGCGATGATCGAAGGCTATTCCTCCACGGTCTGGGTCCCGCCCGGCTGGTCCGCCGAACGCGACGCCGCCAACAACATCCGCATGAAAAGGACCGGCTGATGGCGCTCGATCCCGTCGAATATGCGATCCTTAGCCAGGCGCTTCTCGCAGCGGCGCGGGAGATGGGCGTAAAGCTGGTACGGTCCGCCTATTCCACCATCCTGCGGGAAGCGCGCGACGGATCGGCCGCCCTGTTGGACGCACAGGGCCAGACCGTTGCCCAAGCAGAGCTGATTCCCATGCAGCTCGGCACCATCGGGCGGATCTTCAGCGCCTGCGCGACGCTGTTTCCAGCTTCATCGCTGGAGGATGGCGACTTCCTGATCATCAACGATCCCTATTCCGGCGGGCAGCATCTGCAGGATGTGTTCCTGTTCCATCCGATCTTCGTGGACGGACGGGTGATCGGATTTGCCGCCTCGGTCGCGCATCATCTGGACCTGGGGGGCGGCAATCCGGGACTCAATCCGCTGGCGGCGGACGTCTACTCCGAGGGGCTGATCATTCCGCCCATGAAGCTGAACATGGCGCGAGACTGGCACGGCGGCGGCTTTCAACGGCTGCTGCGCGCGAATGTGCGCGTGCCGCAGCAGACGATGGGGGATTTCGACGCACAGATCGCCGCCAACAATATCGGCACGTTGCGCGTGCAGGAGTTGGCCGCCCGGTATGGCAGCGAAACCGTCGTGGCGACGATGGCGGCGTTGCAGGACTACTCGGAGACGCGCATGCGAGCGGCCATCCGCGCCGTGCCCGACGGGGTCTATCATGGCGAGGACGCAGTTGACGATGATGGCATCGGGGATACACCGCTGCCGGTGCGATGCACGCTGACCGTAGCCGGCGACACGATCATCGCTGACTTCACCGGTACCGCGCCGCAGGTGCGTTCGACGCTGAATGCGCCGTTCGCTTCCACTGTTTCGGCAGCGGTGTCCAGCATCAAGGCGGCTTTGAGCAGCCCCGACATTCCGTTCAATGACGGGGCCATGCGCCCGATCACCGTGACGGCCCCGCTCGGCAGCCTGTTGAACCCCCGTCATCCGGCCCCGGTGCGGGCCCGCATGGAAGCATGCTCACGGGCCTGGAACGCGACCTTGCGCGCCCTGGCGCAGGCGGTGCCGGAGAAGGTGATCGCACCGGGATACGACACGACAACGGCGTTCTGTCTATCCCATCTGCGCGAAACCGGCTGGTCGGTGTATCTTGAAGTGCTGGGCGGCGGCTTCGGGGCCGGACCTGCCAATGATGGCTGCGACGGGATCGATAACCCGCTGTCCAACTGCGCGAACACGCCGGTGGAAGCGTTGGATCAGGATTTCGACTTCTTCCGCCTGGTCACTTATGCCTTGCTGCCGGATAGCGGCGGGCGCGGCCGTCATCGGGGCGGCACCGGTTTCGTGCGTGCCTACGAGATCCTGACCGACAATGCACAACTGGCCTTCTATTCCGACCGGTTCCGCCGGCCCGCGGAAGGGCTGTTCGGCGGCACGGCGGGTGCTACGGGGGCGTGCCGTATTCGGCGCGGCAACGAACTGATCTCGCTGGGATCAAAGACGGCCGTGCCCTTGCAGAAGGGGGATATCGTCGAGATCGTGCCAGGTGGTGGTGGTGGATATGGCGATCCTGCCGAGCGGCCCGCGGCGGCTGTCGAGGACGATCTTCTGGATGGGCTGATTTCACCTGGCAGCGCGGCGCAGTGGGGGACCGGCTGACCATCATCGGCAGGACGCATTAGCGGAATGGGTTCGTGGAGAGCTTCAACGACCGGTTCCGGGACGAGCGTCTAGTCTGGCGTCGGGCGCGTCGAGGGTTGATGGATCGCCTGCAGTAATGAGCGTCCACACGCGCCTGGACTGTCGCGTTTTGGCGTGTCGATTTTTATGTATGTGATGATGGTTGCGGGGACACGCGGCCACTGCTGGCATAAAATGTCTAGACCGTTGGATTTCTTCAGTTTTCACGAAATCGAGGATGCCCATAAGCTCGCAGCGTAGCTCGGCATGAACCTCGCCGCGCTTCGGGCCGGGGGTCAGCACGATTTCGCCGATGAGCGAGCGAAGCGCCTGGGCCGCTTCCCGGCCGCCGTCCGGGTCGTCCAGCGCCTCGGTGAACCGGACCACGTTCCTGCGGTAGATGTTGGCGACGTTGGGATGCACGTCGGGGATATTGGCGGGAGCCTGGGCCAGACGTTCGGTGATCTCCGCCTTCTGCCGCTCAAGTTCGTCCATGCGGGCCTTCATAGACGCCTGATACATCCCGTCCTCGATCGCGGCCATGATGCCGGCAATGGCGCGCTCGATCTTCTGAAGCACACGCTGGTCGCTCTCGGCCAGCGCTCGCCGGTCGTGGTTCAGCCGGTTCATCTCTTCCGCGTAGGCGCGCACGGCTTCCGCCACGGCCTCGGATGACACAAGCCGGTCCTGCAAGCCTATCAGCACCCGCGCCTCGATCTTCTCGCGCGTGATGGTGCGGTTGTTGTCACACGTGCCCCGGCGATGGTGGTTGAGGCAGCCGTAGCGGCTGGGCGTCAGGATGCCGATCTTGCCGCCGCAGCACCCGCAGGTGAGCAGGCCGGAAAGAAGGGAAACAGGTCGGTTGGCGAAATGCAGCCGCTTCGCCCTGCCCTCCCGCGTGTTCGCCAGGTTGGGGCCGAAGATGGCCGAGATT
>NZ_DASZTJ010000004.1:0-14390 GCF_035548235.1 Rhodopila sp. | reverse complement strand
TGGTCGTCGACGCCGTCAGCCTGGACCTGCTGGCGGGGTCCGAACTGGACTACACGGACGAGCTGATCGGCAGCCATTTCGCGGTGCGGAACCCGAACGCCAAGTCCGCGTGCGGCTGCGGGACCAGTTTCTCGATCGACTGAGCCGCCGGCATCAGACGGGCAGGTAGACGACCGCGAGGCAGGCCAGGATCACCGCTGCCGGCCCCGGCGCGGGGTCACGCGCCCAGCGTTCCGCCTGAGCGATCACGGCCATGACCGCCATGCCCAGCAGCGCATGGCCGGACAGCACCCCCGCCAGCATCATCGGCCCGCAGGCCAGCAGGCAATCGCCGCCGCGCGCCACGCCCAGCACGAAGCAATCCCGATCGGCCGCCCATCCGTCCCCGGCCAGCGGCCGGACCCGGTGGCAGCGGCGCACCGCCCGCCGGCGCAGCGGCGCAAACTGCCAGGCGGCGGCCAGAAAGTAGGCCGCGACGCACAGCGCCTGGATCGGCCAGGCCGCCAGCAGCGCCGCGATCACCGGTGCGGCCGCCATCCCGCCCGCCAGCCACACCCCGAGCACGCCGCCCAGGCTCAATGTCATCGCCCGGTACCGCCTGGCGCGCAGGCTGCGGAGCGCGACGTACCGCAGCAACCCGGCGCTCATCGGCGGGACCATGGCCGTCACCATCAGCACCCAGGGGACCAGCACCGTCCATGGGACGATCCCCTTCGGCGCGTCCGTCCCGGCAGCGAGGCACAACGGCCAGGCGCCTTCACGCGCAGACCCCAGGGCGGACGCCAGTCCCGAAGCGTCCCACCCCATCGCCATCCACGCGCAACCCGCCAGCGGAACCACGAACCACGCCGCGTCCGCGCCGACCCAGGCGTCGAACAGACGGGTCAGCGCCCCGCCGTCACGGTCCGGACTGGATACCTGTTTGGTCATGATTAGCGACTGTGCTTCCCCGCCATGACACGGGACGGTCCGCGTCAGCCATGACGGGGCACCTGTCCGCATCAGCTATAATAGATGCTCAGCCGGCCGATATTCAGCCGCGTCTCGGGATGCGCATGGGCGATCTCGGCGGAGCGGGTCGGGCGGATGGTGACCTCCAGGTCCTGGCCGTTCCAGCCGTCCCGCCGCAGCAGCTCGATCGGCCGGGTGATGTTCAGCACCGAGGTGATGCCGTTCCCGCCGGCATGGCTGTCCGGCTGGGTGGCCTTGGCGACCCCGAAGGTGGAGATCATGCCGGCGAACACCCCCTGCCCGGTCTCGCCCCGGCGGCGGAGGAACACCTGGTAGCTGCCGGACCTGCCGGCGCCGGTCATGTGCTCGACATGCAGCATCACGCGGTGCGGCCGGCCGGGCACGCTGGGGACGGCGGCCATCGCGGTGGCGTGGGCCTGCGGATCGAACTTGATGGGCGTGGCGTTCTCGCCCAGCGTGATGGGGATGTTGGGCTGGCTGAACGCCACCATGCTGGCGTGGGCGGCGGCAGGGGATGGGGCCGGCGTCATGGCCGCGATCGACGGCCCGGCCGCCGGCTGGGCAAAGGGGTCCGAGATGTCGTCGTATCTGTACCCATGCAGCACCTTGCTGGTGTCCAGCATATCACCCGGCGTGAACGACACCACGCGATTGTTCGCGCCATGGACCTGGAACGTGATTCCCGTCCGCCAGTTCGCCCCGGTCGGATTGCCGGTCGAGCCCGGGCGGTTCACCCACACCTCCCACAGCCGGTCGATATTGGCGTGGTGCAGCCAGAAGATCGGATCGGCCGCGGCGGTGTCGGGATCGCCCATCCAGCCGCCGACGTCGACATGCACATGGTTGTGCGGCGTATCCTCCAGCCCGCCGTTCACGCCGGGCGTGTCGCCATGGTGGAACCCGGTCGACAGGCCGCCGAACCCCGGATCGCCGGAGGCGGCGGAGCCTTCGTAATCGGTCTCGGTCAGCACATCGAGGTTGACGGTGTTGACGTCGAGCTCGACCTGTCCGTTCGCCACGTTGCGCCCGTCGACCCAGAGCGGGTTGATCCCGCCATGCTGGTCGTTCTTGTCAAGAAATGGCTTGGGCAGGAAGCGGGCCTGGCTGTCGGTCGCGTCGCTGTAGTTCCAGTAGGGCAGCGCCCAGCCGTCGGGACCGCCCAGGCTGACGACGGTGGCGGCGATGACTTCCTCGAAACACGCCAGGTAGCCGCGGTGCCAGGGGAGGAAATACCAGGTCTGGTGCTGGCATTGGTTCCAGAACGTGGCGACGTCCTGGCGCGACGGTTCCGGGGTCGCCTGCAGGCCTTCGGCAGTGCGTTGGCGCTGGCTGGCGGGGATTCCGTGGACGGCGGCCATATACCACCAGCTCGACGACTGGTCCAAGGCATCCTGTTTCAGCTTCTCGACGGCCCTGGCGTACCAGAACAGGTCGTCGTTCACGCCGGTCAGGGTTTTGACGTTTTTCCGGGTTCTGACGGACGTGATCGTGGCGGAAGCCGCTGACGTGCTGGCGCCCATGGTTCAGCCCTCCCCATTACTTGGATGAATCCATGTTGCCACATTCTTTTCAGGATTGAAAGTCTCGTCTCCCGCCGGTAATGCCTCGGATCGGATTTCGGAATAGGGTGGTTTCGCGACGGTCCCGTTTCGAGCAGTCTGCCGATCGGAAAGTCGAACTGCCAGCGTGACATTCGACGCTTGACCCGCCCGTTCAAGCGCGACCCATTTTCCCATCGAAGCAAAACGGAGACAGCAAAGTGCCGCGCACTCCCCTGATGCAGACCCTGCGGCGTATCAGTCGCCCCGCGCCCCCTCTCACCCGCCGCGGGTTCCTCACGACCGCCACCTCGGCCGCGCTGCTTCCCGCAACCGGCCTTGCGGCTACGATCAAGATCGCGGTCGTCGGTGCCGGCCTCGCCGGACTTACGGCTGCCTATGAGCTGAAAAAGGCCGGCTACGCACCACGCATCTACGAGGCCTCGAGACGCCTCGGCGGACGCTGCTACTCGGCGCGCGGCATCTTCGCCGATGGCCAGGTCGCCGAGCATGGCGGTGAATTCTTCGACTCAGGCCACACGGAAATCATTGCGCTTGCCAAGGAACTCGGCCTCATGCTGGATGACGTGCTGGCCGCAACGCCGAAGGACACGCACCCGATCTACGTATCGGCCGGCAAGCCTTACACCCTTGCCCAAGCGACGAAGGATTGGCAACCGCTGTACCCTGTGCTGCAAGCCCAGGTGAAAGCGATCGGCCAGCCTAGCTGGCGCCACGCCACGCCGGCGGCGAAGAAGTTCGACGCGATGACGATCACCGATTGGATCGCCGCCTACGTCCCCGGCGGCGCTACCGGCCAGCTTGGCGAGTTGATCGCCACCGCCTTCACCGAGGAGAACGCCGCCGACTCCGAGCAGCAGAGCGCGCTGAATGTGATAGGCACGCTCGCCGAGGACCGGCGTGATAATTTCAATCTCTACTACACGGACAGCGACCAGCGCTTCCACACCCGTGGCGGCAACGACCAGATCCCGACCCGACTGGGCGAGAAGCTGGCAGCCAACATCCACACCGGCGCGAAGCTGACCGCGATCAGGCAGATGCCGAACGGAAAGATGCGCCTGACCTTCGACGGCGCGCCCGAGGAGACCTTCGATCGCGTCATCGTCGCAATCCCCTTCGCGGTGATCCGCGAGGCGGTGGATATCGACCATGCCGGCTTTCGGCCGATGAAGCGCCAGGCAATCGCGAAGCTGCCGATCGGCGCGTCTGTGAAGTGCCAGCTTCAGTTCGCCAACAGGGCCTGGACCCCGCTCGGCTGCACCGGCGAAACCCGGCTGCCGTCAAAATATTTCCAGACCACCTGGGAGGTGACGCGCGCCCAGCCAGGCACGCCCGGCATCATCAACTTCTTCTCCGGCGGCAGCCGTGCCCGCGCTGCCGGGGCGCTCGACAACCGGGCCCTCGCCGCGGCCTGCCTGCGCGATATCGAGGCGGTGATTCCCGGCATCAGCGCGCTGTGGAATGGGCGGATGACGAACGACCCGTGGCACAAGAACCCGCTTTCGCGCGGCAGCTACACATTCTACCCGCCGGGCTACCAGACGACGCTGCTGGGCATCGAGTCGGAGCCGGAGGGCAACTGTTTCTTCGCCGGCGAGCACACGGCCCCCGAACCGGGGTTTATGAACGCGGGCGTGGTTTCGGGCCAGCGCGCGGCGCGGCAACTCGTGGGCGCCACGCACCAATGAGATTGCGGTCGGCGATGACCCGTATCGTTACGGGCCGTCGCTCAGGACGAATCCGAATCTCATGCAGACGCCCCGATAGTTTGGGCCAAGGCCATCAAGCTGCCGCCGGACAGGGCGTTCATTGCGAATCGGACGAGCGGGCGATCCGGCAACTACATAATATAATGCTATCGTCATCATACTTGTACGAATCTGACACATAGGCCTGCTAGGCGGGCCTTTTCAGATGTAACGGTCGCCGCTTCGCCCGGTTCTCCCAGGTCCGCTCACCCATGATGATCGTGTTCAACCCCGTCGCGGGCAAGCGGCGAGCGCAGTTGCTCTGGCGCGTGCTCGACGTCCTGCTTGAGCACGGTGTCCGCGTGGACCTCGCCGAGACGCAGCGGCCAGGGCATGCCAGCGACCTCGCGCGTGAGGCCGCACACCGCGGCGAGGCCCTGGTGGTGGCGGCCGGCGGCGATGGAACGATCGCCGAAGTTGCGAACGGATTGATCGGCACCGATACCCGGCTCGGGATCATCCCGCTCGGTACCGCGAATGTTCTAGCCCATGAGATGGGGTTGCCGTTCACGCCGCGTACCGTGGCCGCCGCCCTGGGGTTTGGGCGGACCAAGCGGCTTTGGCCTGGCCAGGCCGTCAATGGAAACGACATCCGGCTCTTCGTGCAGATGCTGAGCGTCGGTTTTGACGCGTCAGTGGTGCAGAACCTGCCATTCCCGTTGAAGAAGGCTCTCGGCAAGGGCGCCTACGTCGTACAGTCAATCCGCGAGATGGCCCGGTATCGCTTTCCGCCCATTCAGCTTCGAATCGACGACGCGGAAACCGAGGCTGCTGGCGTCATCATCAGCAAGGGGCGCCTGTATGGAGGCACCTACCGGCTGGCGCATGCCGCCGACCCGTCCGAACCTGGCTTTTCCGTCGTGCTGTTCGACCACAGTTCTGCAGCCGCCGTCGCACTCTATGGTTTGCTTCTGCCGCTCAACCTGCTTGGCCGGGCCCCCGGCGTACGGCAGGTGCGGGCGCGGCGCATCGAGTTCCTCGGCGAACGCTTCATGCCGGCGCAGACCGATGGCGACTCGGCCGGCGTTGCGCCGCGCTTGGTGATCGACGCGGCAGCACCGATCCGGATCGTCGCCGGCTGATTGGCGGACCGGACGAAAATCTCCTGCGCAGCATCGGGCGGCCGACGTGACACCCCTGCCGGCGTGGCCGATGCTGCCGTGATCGATGGAGGACGACGATGCCCTGGACAGCCGACGATGCCGAACGGCACACCCACAAGGCGACGACACGTGAACTGCAGGAACTCTGGGCCCAAATCGCCAATGACTGCCTCGAACGGACCGGCGACGAAGGCCGAGCGATCCGGGAGGCGAACGCCGTGATCGCTCGGCAGGACCGAACCGGACCGTGACGTCCCCTACCCCGCTTCGTGCGGATTGAACGGCGTCGTGAACACCCCCCGCGGCATCATCAGCGGATAGGTCCCGCGCGCCTGGAACTGTCCATACCCCGGCTCCACGTGCCGCTTGCCCGCATCCATCACCACCTGACCGCGCACCAGCGTCGTCACCGGCCAGCCGGTCAGGCCCATGCCCTCGAACGGCGTATGGTCCACCTGGTGGTGCAGGTCCTCGTTCCGCACCACGCGCGTCAAGCCCGGGTCCCAGATGCCGATATCCGCGTCCATCCCCGGCGCGATCGAACCCTTGCGCGGATGCAGCCCGAACAGCTTGGCGGGGTTGGTCGCGGTGATCGCGACGAAAGTCTGCAGGTCGATCCGCCCCTTGCCCACGCCCTCCGAGAACAGGAACGGCATCCGCGTCTCCAGCCCCGGCACGCCGTTCGGGATCTTGGAGAACGGCGACACCTTGGCGATCGCCTGCTTCCCCGTCTCGCCGCCGAAGAAGTAGGGCGCGTGGTCGGACGACACGATCCCCAGCGTGCCCAGGCGGATATGCTTCCACAGCGCGTCCCGGTCCGCGGCCGAATGCGGGGCGGGGCTGAAGATGAACTTCGCCCCCTCCTGACCCGGCTTGTCCAGGTCGTCCTGAGTGAAGGCCAGGTATTGCGGGCAGGTCTCGGCGAACACCTTCACCCCGCGGCCCTGGGCGCGGCGGATCTCCTCGGCGCCTTCTTCGGAGCTGACATGGAAGATCTGGATCGGCACGTCGACGATCTCGGCCAGCGCGATGACGCGCTGGATCGCCTCGCGCTCCACGATCGCGGGCTTGCACCAGGCATGGTATTTGGCGTCCGTCAGCCCCGCGGCCTCCAGCTTCGCGGTCATCCAGCGGATCGCGGCGTGGTTCTCGGCGTGGATCACCACGAAGGCCTGGTTCTTCCGCGCCGCCGTCATGACCGTCAGCACCTGGTCGTCGGTCAGGAAGCTCGGTTCATAGGTCAGGAACATCTTGATCGAGCGATGGCCGGCCGCCACCAGCGGCGGCAGTTCCTGCTCGATCACCGCCGGCGTCGGGTTGGTGATGATGACGTGGAACGTGTAGTCGATCACCGATTTTCGGGCACGCGCATGGTAGTCCTCGGCCCGTTCCTTGATCCCGCCCTGCGTCTTGAACTGCGGCGAGAAGCAGATCACGCAGGTCGTGCCGCCGAACGCCGCCGAGGTCGTCGCCGTCTCGAACGTATCGGCATTCGTATTGCCGTCAGGGCGCGGCTGTTCGATGTGGCAATGACTGTCGACGCCGCCGGGCAGCACCAGCTTGCCGGTCGCGTCGATCTCCTGCGCCGCACTGCCCAAAGCCGAACCGATCGCCGCGACCTTGCCGTCGCGGATGGCGACGTCGCACAGCGCGGAGTCGGTCGCCGTCACCACGGTGCCGTTGCGGATGATCACGTCGTACGTCGGCATGGCGGGCCCTTTCCCAATGCGCGCCAAGCCTATCCGACGCTGCCGCGGTTGCAAGCGTGCCGCCGTCTCTGTGCCGGCCTTCTGCGTCGCGGCCGAACGGTGGCCGGGCGAGCCGGTCATCGCGATCGACGCGGCCATCCGGTGGCAGGCGCCGCGGATGAACGGGACCGCCGGTTTCGGCGGGCTGGCGGAGACGAACGCGGCCTATGCCGTCGCTTCTTCCTGATCGGGGAAGGCGAGGCCCTCATAGATCTCCGAGACAGGGATCTCGATGCCGATTTCGGGCATCCGCAGGATATCCTCGCCGGTCAGGACGGTGGTACGCCAGGTCTGGTCAGCGGTCTCCCGCTCCATGACGGTCAGATCGACGCTGGACGATTCCAGGATGACGTAGCGCCGGATGGACGGGACAGCGGCGTATTCGCGGACCTTGACGATACGATCGATCCGGCTGGAGTTCGGGCTGACGACCTCGAAGACCACGACGACGCCCGGGACCTTCTGCCCTTGGGGATCGAAGCGGGAGCAGGTGACGAGGGCGTCGGGATACCGGATGGCGGTGTTGACGGTCTCGATGCCTGCATCGGGGCCGAGGGGGCGGCAACCGCTGTTGCGCAGCCGGCCATGGAGGGCGGTGATCAGGTTGACGCCGATGGCGGAGGCGCCGTTGGTGCCGCCGGTCATGGCGACAGGCTGGAAGCCGTCGAACTCGTACCGTCTTTCCTGGGTCGAAGCCCAGGCGAAGAACTGCTCCTGGGTCCAAGGCTGGCGGAGAGGTGCGTTCATGGCGGGACTGTAGCACGGGACGGCACGGAATGCTGCCGGCGAAATCACCGCCTCGGGCATGGTGGTCCGACGACATCGGTTGCGGTCCCGCCCGATTGCTCAAAAGAAAATATTGCTATCATGGCAAAAATGCCTATAGTTGTGGAAATCACCTTATGGACCCGCATCCCGTGCAGATCACAGACCTCCCCGCCGCGTTCCTCCGGACCATCCTCCACCACATCGCCGCCCTTCTGCTGCAAGGCGCGAACGGCGATTACCAGGAGGCGCTGGAAGCCGCCGAAAAGGTCATCCTCGGTCAGGCCCCGCGCAACGACGCCGAACTCCGCCTCGTCGCTCGGGTCATCAGCTTCACGCTGCAATCCAGCGAGGCGCTGGCCCAGGCCGCCCAGCCGGACATGCCCCTGAACCGCGTGCTGCGCCTGCGCAGCGGGGCCGTCTCCCTGGCACGCGAGGTCACCAAGGCCGAACGGGCGTTGGAGAGACGCCGCGCGGCCGGCCCGGACCAGTCGGAGCAGCCTCGATCCGAACCCGAACCGTCCCCCGCGCCATCCGTCGAGAAGGTCGGCGTGCTGATCCAGGAGAACCGCACCGTCGCGGCCTATGCCAAGGCGCACGGCATCAGTTTCTCCGAGGCCCTGCGCCGTCGCGAGCGTGACAAGCGCGTTGCGGAACGGGAACGCAAGAAGGCCATTCAGGCCACGGCCAGCGCCGCCGCCGCACCCGCCTGAGTACCAAAGGGCCGCGGCCGATTCGGCGCCACCTGGTTTCAGATGTCTCCACCAAAAGGGTTTTCCGGAATTGACGACCGCGCGGGAGCGCCTTATCCGCTTACGGACAGCATTGGTCGGGTCTGGGATCGACGGCGGTTTCGGTTCGCAAGCCCACTGGTGGATTGCCGGGGCGTCGTGCCATCAATCGGCGCCTCGGGTGCAAGGAGCGGCTGGCGAATGGATTCGATGGAAGTCAACAAGGCCATAGCGGCGGTCCTGGTCGCCGGTATCACCTTTTTTGTCGCGGGAACGATCGGGGCGAACCTGGTCACCGAAACCCGTCCGGCAAAAACCGCCATCGACATCCAGGTGCCGGACACCTCTTCCTCGAAGCCCGCGGCCCCGGCGCCGCTGCCTGCCATCGGCCCGCTGCTGGCGAAGGCCGACCTGAAAGCCGGCGAAGACTACGTCAAGAAGGTCTGCACCGCCTGCCACACCTTCGACGAGGGCGGCAAGGCCGGCGTCGGCCCCAACCTGTATGGCATCGTCGGCGACCCGCACGCCCATATGCAGGGCTTCAGCTACTCCGACGCGCTCAAGTCCAAGAAGGGGCCCTGGACCTATGACGAGTTGAACGAGTGGCTGCACCAGCCCTCGGCCTACGCGCCCGGCACCCGCATGTCCTTCCCCGGCATCAAGAACGACCAGCAGCGGGCGGACGTGATCGATTACCTGCATACGCTGTCGCACAACCCTGAACCGCTGCCGCCCGCGACCGCCCCTGCCCCGACGCCGCCGCCGGCCGGCGCCGCCCCCGCGCCGGGCGCAGCCCAGGCGCAGCCGACGATCGACACGCTGCTGGCCTCGGCCGACCCCAAGGCCGGCGAGGCGGATACGAAGAAGTTGGGCTGCATCGCCTGCCATACCTTCAACCAGGGCGGCAACGTGCTGATCGGTCCGAACCTCTACGGCGTGGTCGGCCGGGACCAGGCGCATGTGTCCGGCTTCGACTACTCGCCCGCGCTGAAGAGCAAGGGCGGCAAGTGGACCTATGACCAGTTGGACAAGTGGCTGACCAACCCCGCGGCCTATGCGCCCGGCACCCGCATGACCTTCGTCGGGATCAAGAACCCGAAGGAACGGGCCGACGTGATCGACTACCTGCGGACCCTGGCGGCCAACCCCGAACCGCTGCCCGCCAAGCCCTGATCAGACCTGTCACGCCTCGCCCGGCCACGGGCGAGGCCGACGGTCCGCCGTGTCCTGATCGGACCTGACCGACCGTCCGTGGTCCGCAACGCCGATAGCGTCAAAGCCGTGGACGATCGGCCCGGGGCCACGCCTGAAGCGCCGGCCCCTTACGCCCGTCCCGTGCCGGTGATCATGTGGTAGAGCCACAACACCACCACGGCGCCGATCACCGCGACCACCATGCTGTAGATGTTGAACCCGGTTACGCCCGCGGCGCCAAACAGATTGAAGATGAAGCCACCCACCACGCCGCCGACGATGCCGAGGATGATGTCGAGGAAGAACCCCTCTCCGCTCTTGTTGACGATCTTGCTGGCGATGAAGCCGGCGATCAGTCCCAGGATGATCCACCCGATGATAGACATTGCCTCTCTCCTACTCGTTGCCTGACCCGGACGAGTTGCGACGGGTCGTGCAACGATAACCGCCACGCCCGGATCGCTTTGGTCACTTTTCCGAAACACGCCCGGCCTGAGCCCAGCCATGCGCGCTGCTCAACCGTCCATCCCGCGGCGCCACGCCGATCGTGACTTCGACGCACCGTCCAAACATGCCATGAGTTGCCCAAGCTGCCGGCACAGGCAGCCGAGGCTGGGCAGGAATTCGAACCAAGAGGCGCCATATTCCCATGAGACGGGACATCGATTCGCCCTATGCGTGGCTGCGCCTGGCGATCGCCCTGGTCATCTCGGGGATCGGCGGCGTCGGAATGTGGTCCGTCGTCGTTTCGCTTCCTGCCGTGCAGGCCGGTTTCGGCGCCGACCGTGGCGCGGCCACCCTGCCCTATACCTGCGTTTCCGTCGGTATCGGCCTGGGCAGCCTGCTGATGGGCCGCCTGCTGGACCGCGTGGGACTGATCAAGCCATTGCTCATCGGCGCGACCACCTTGGGGGCCGGCTACGTGCTCGCGTCCCTGTCCGGCAGCATCCGCACCTATGCGGCGATCCACTTGTTCATCGGCATGTTCGGTTCCGCGGCCACGTTCGTGCCGATCGTCTCCGACATCTCCCTGTGGTTCGAGCGGCGGCGCGGCATCGCCGTCGCGCTGGCCTCCTCCGGCAGCTATGTGGCGGGCGTTTTCTGGCCGTCGCTGATCGAACTGATGATCCAGGCCCATGGCTGGCGCTACGCCCATCTGATGATCGGCATCATCTGCGTCGTCACCATCCCGCCTTTGGCCCTGCTGCTGCGCGGCCCCGGACCGAGCCGCGCACCGGGGGCGCCGCCGCCGTTGGCACCGCGGCGGCGGGTCGACCTGCCGCCGAGGACCCTGCAGGCGCTGCTTGCGGTCGCCGGCCTCGCCTGCTGCGTGGCGATGTCGATGCCGCAAGTGCATATCGTCGCCTATTGCGGCGACCTGGGTTACGGCGCCGCCAGCGGCGCCCGCATGCTGTCGCTGATGCTGGGCTTCGGCATCGTCAGCCGCATCGCCTCGGGCTTCCTGTCCGACCGGGTCGGCGGGCTGGTGACGCTGCTGATCGGATCGGTCGCGCAGATGGTCGCGCTGCTGCTCTACCTCTCGATGGATGGGCTGGCCGAACTGTACGTCATCTCCTCGCTGTTCGGGTTGTTCCAGGGCGGCCTGGTGCCCAGCTACGCGATCATCGTGCGGGAGAACTTCCCGGCCGGCCAGACCGGATCGCGCGTCGGGCTGATCCTGACGATGACCCTTCTGGGCATGGGGCTGGGCGGCTGGATGTCCGGGGTCATCTATGACTGGACCGGCTCTTACCTCGCGGCCTTCGCCAACGGGGTCGCCTGGAATGTCGGTCATCTGATGATCACATTGTTCCTGCTGTCCCGCTCTTACGCCCCCACCCGGCAGGGCGCCCCGCGCTCGGCCGTGCCGCTGGTCGTGGGGGGCAACGGCCGGTAGCCTCTCGACGCTTGGCGCCCGAGGCCCCATCTTGGGGTACAGAGGTAGAACTGATGTCCCAGACCCTGCTGCGCGACCCGCCCGCCCTGTTCATGCCCCAGAAGCAGCCGGCCAAGCCGGTGACCCGGACGCTGGAGGTGGTGTCCGAGTACCAGCCCGCCGGCGACCAGCCGACCGCGATCGCCGACCTGACCCGCGGCATCCAGACCGCCGAACGCGACCAGGTGCTGCTGGGCGTCACCGGTTCGGGCAAGACCTTCACCATGGCCAAGGTGATCGAGGCGGTGCAGAAGCCCACGCTGATCCTGGCGCCCAACAAGACGCTGGCGGCCCAGCTTTACGGGGAGATGAAGAGCTTCTTCCCGAACAACGCGGTCGAGTATTTCGTCAGCTACTACGACTACTACCAGCCCGAGGCCTATGTTCCGCGCACCGATACGTATATCGAGAAGGACGCGCAGATCAACGAGCAGATCGACCGGATGCGCCACGCGGCGACCCAGTCGCTGCTGGAACGGAACGATGTCGTCGTCGTCGCCTCGGTCTCCTGCATCTACGGTATCGGCTCCGTGGAGACCTATGCCCGCATGGTCGCCAAGCTGGAGGTCGGCGGGCGGATCGACCGGGACGCGCTGGCCAAGGCGCTGGTGGACCTTCAGTACCGGCGCAACGACATGGCTTTCGCCCGTGGCAGCTTCCGCCTGCGCGGGGAGATCGTCGACATCTTCCCCAGCCATTACGAAGACCGCGCCTGGCGCATCAGCCTGTTCGGCGACGAGATCGACGCGGTGCAGGAATTCGACCCGCTGACCGGCGAGAAGACGGCCGACCTGAAGGAGATCACCGTCTATGCCAACAGCCACTACGTCACGCCGCGCCCGACGCTGACCCAGGCGATCAAGGACATCAAAATCGAGCTGAAGGAACGGCTGGCGGAGCTGAACGCCGCCGGCAAGCTGCTGGAAGCGCAACGACTTGAACAACGGACTGTCTTCGACATCGAAATGATGGAGACGACCGGATCCTGCAAGGGGATCGAGAACTACTCGCGCTACCTGACCGGACGCGAGCCGGGCGACCCGCCGCCGACGCTGTTCGAGTATCTGCCGGAAAACGCGCTGCTGATCGTCGACGAAAGCCACGTCACCGTGCCGCAGATCGGCGGCATGTTCCGGGGCGACTTCAACCGCAAGACCGTGCTGTCGGAATTCGGCTTCCGCCTGCCGTCCTGCGTCGACAACCGGCCGCTGAAGTTCGAGGAATGGGAACGGTTCCGGCCGATGACGATCTTCGTCTCCGCCACCCCCGGCCCATGGGAGATGGAGCGGACCGGCGGCGTGTTCACCGAACAGGTCATCCGTCCGACCGGCCTGATCGATCCCGTCACGGAGATCCGCCCCGTCGAGCACCAGGTCGACGACCTGCTGCACGAATGCAAATCCGTCGCCGAACGCGGCGGCCGGGTACTGGTCACCACGCTGACCAAGCGCATGGCGGAGCAGTTGACCGAGTACCTGACCGAATATGGCGTCAAGGTCCGCTACCTGCATTCCGACATCGATACGTTGGAGCGGATCGAGATCATCCGGGACCTGCGCCTGGGCGTGTTCGACGTGCTGGTCGGCATCAACCTGCTGCGTGAGGGCCTGGACATTCCCGAATGCGCGCTGGTCGCGATCCTGGATGCGGACAAGGAAGGTTTCCTTCGTTCCCAAACCTCGCTGATCCAGACGATCGGCCGAGCGGCTCGGAATGTGGATGGAAGGGTGATTTTGTACGCGGATACGATGACGCGGTCGTTGCGTATAGCGATCGAGGAAACGGAACGGCGCCGCACCAAGCAACGGGCGTGGAACGAGGCGAACGGCATCACCCCGACCTCCATCCGTCGGCAGATCGGCAACGTGCTGGAAAGCGTGTTCGAGCAGGATTACGTCACCGTCGCCCCGATCAAGGACACCGAAGCGACGGAATTCGTGGGCAAGGACTTGAAGTCCTCGATCGCCGATCTTGAGAAGCGCATGCGCGCCGCCGCCGCCAACCTGGAGTTCGAGCAGGCCGCCAGGCTGCGCGACGAGATCAAGCGGTTGGAGGCGCTGGAGTTGGGATTGCCCGAACCGCCGCGTCCCAGCGCGTCGCTGCGGCCGCGCGCCGACCGGACACCGGAGCCGATGGGACCCGGCGGTGGCGGCTACGATCCGTCTAAGCGCCGGGGCCGGATGCGGCGGAAGGGTCCGTAGTCGTTACGCCTGTAACGCTACCCCTCCCCTGGCGCGCTACGTGTCGGAGGCCGTGGCCCACAGCCATAGTTTGCGGGCCTGGCGCATGATCCAATACCGTTCCCGCAGTTCCGCCCGCATCAGCGTCCGGACGAGCGCCGGCTGCTCCCAGGGCACGTCGTGATAGCCGCTGCGCAGGAAATGGCTGGAAGGGTCGCGTCGCCAGGTATCCGGGAAGTAGACGATGATGTCGCGTTCGGTCCGCGGTGGTCTCTCGCGCAACGATCTATTCGCCAGCCTGGCCACCAACGCCTCCGCCAGGTCGTGCGGGGGGTTCAGCCGTACCGCGCAGATGGGGGTATTGCGCGGGTTCATTTCGATCATGTAGGCATTGCCGGTGGCGGCTTCGATCATGAAGTCGAACCCGATGAGACCGGACAGGCCCAGGGCC
>NZ_DASZTJ010000003.1:0-7139 GCF_035548235.1 Rhodopila sp. | reverse complement strand
GCGCCGCCACGGTCGGCTTCGCGCCGCCGCTGCCCGGCGGGCCGAACGACCGGACGCTGACCACGACCTATCCGACCAAGGGGCCGATGATCCTGCAGCGGTCCCGCCCGCCCTTGCTGGAGACGCCGTTCGAGGTGTTCGACAAGGACGTGATCACCCCGAACGACCAGTTCTTCGTGCGCTGGCACTGGGCGAACATCCCCGCTTCGGTGGACGCCGGTTCGTTCCGGCTGACGGTGCATGGCCACGTGAACCGGACGGTGTCGCTGTCCCTGCCCGAGATCCTGGCGATGCCGCGCGTGGAGCTTGTCGCGGTCAATCAATGTTCGGGCAATTCGCGCGGGTATTTCCAGCCTCGGGTGCCCGGCGGCGAATGGGGCAACGGCGCCATGGGCAGCGCACGCTGGACCGGCGTGCGGCTGAAGGACCTGCTGGACCGAGCGGGCGTGAAGGCGGGGGCGGTGCAGGTGCGGTTCAACGGGCTGGACGAGCCGGTGCTGCCGGACGGGCCGGACTTCATGAAGTCGCTGGCAGTGGACCATGCAAACGACGGGGAGGTGATGGTTGCGTTCGGTATGAACGGCGAGCCGCTGCCGATGCTGAACGGCTTCCCGCTGCGGCTGATCGTTCCGGGCTGGTATTCGACCTACTGGGTCAAGATGCTGAACGACATCGAGGTGCTGGACCAGCCGGACCGCAATTTCTGGATGGCGACCGCCTATCTGATTCCGGACACGCCGGGCGCCAATGTCCGGCCCGGCGAGACCGGGTTCAAGCAGGTGCCGATCAACCGGATGGTGCCGCGGTCGTTCGTCACCAATCTCCGGCCCGGCGACACCGTCAAGGTGGGGGCGCCGACGGAAATCCGCGGCATCGCGTTCGGCGGCGATACCGGGGTCGCGCGGGTCGACGTCTCGATGGATGCCGGCAAGACCTGGCAGGCGGCCCAGCTTGGCGAGGACAAGGGCCGATATGGTTTCCGGCGGTGGCAAATGCCGTTCACGCCGGCCTCGGCCGGGCCGCAGGGCGTGATGGTCCGATGCACGAACGCCAACGGGCTGGCGCAGCCGGACAAGCCGGTCTGGAACCCGGGTGGTTTCATGCAGAACGTGATCGAGTCGATTTCCGTGACGGCGGCGTAAGGAGGTTCCCGATGCGCACCCTATATTGGCTGGCGGTCCTTCCGGTCGTGCTGGCGCCGCTGCCGGGTCAGGCCCAATCGTTGCAGGCCCAATCGTTGCAGGCATTAAAATCGGCCCATATCGACCTGCCGACGGGAAACATGACGTTCCCTCCCGGGCCGGGGGTCGAGGCGATCACCAACAACTGCCTGATCTGCCACTCGGCCGGGATGGTGCTGACCCAGCCGGCGCTGCCGAAATCGGCCTGGGACACCGAGGTCCACAAGATGATCAATGTCTACAAGGCGCCGGTGGCGGCGGAGGACGTGGCGGCGATCGTCGGGTACCTGGCGGCCACGAAGGGGGTCGAGGGGGCGCGCTGACCGGGGTCGCCATTTCGCGATCCGAGTGCGATCGTCCATGACGGCAGGATGAAATTCGTCGTCGCCACCTATGGCATCGCGGGCGATACGCGCCCCGATGCCCCCGTCAGCTTGCCGTCAGGAAGTTTACGACCATCGGATTGAGGGTTGCGGCGCCTTCCTCCGGCAGCCAATGGCCGCATCCGGGGAGGATCTCACTACGCACGTTGGTAGCATATTCGCGTAACTGATCGCCCTCCAATCTCCCCACGCCACCATGACCGCCGCCGCCGATCGCAAGCACCGGCATCGCGAGCTTGGTCGCGGCCAAAGACTTATTGCGCCGTGCCGTCTCGTTGAGTGCGCGGTAATATTCGAAACTGCCGTGGAGCGTCTGTGGCTTGGCGAAGGAGTGACCGTAGAGATCAAGAAGTTCCGGGGTGAATACATCCTTGTTGGCGGCATGCACCTTGATGAAATGTTCGAGGAAGAAGCGCTCGTTGCCGGTCACCAACCGCTCGGGCAGAAGGCCATCGGCCGCAAAGAAGCTGAAATGCCAGACCAGCGATTCACCTTCCGGCGTGAAGGCCGGGAACTGGTACAACCGATCATCCGGAATCGGCGCTTCCATGTAGACGAGGCGCCGAATATCCGACGGGTGCTCGGCCACCATCGGAAAGGTGTTCCAGATGCCGATGTCGTGTGCGACCAGGTCGAACGGCGCGGTCGGGCTGAAGCTCTTGGCGAACTTGTATAGCAGCACCGCCACGTCCTGGCCGGCATAGGATGTAGGGGCATCGGAAAGGCCCAGCGCCGGCAGATCCACCGCGATGACAGTATGCGTTTTGGCCAGCAGCGGCATCAGTTGGTGCCACTCATACCAGGTCTGTCCAAAGCCGTGGACCAGCAGGACGAGTGGTCCATCGCCGCCCTTCAGATAGTGAAGGTTGATGCCATCCATCTCACGATAACCCGGCGCGAAGTCCGCGGGCGTGGGAAATTCCTCCCGCACTGTCTGCGTCACGGCCGCTGGAACTGTAGAGCTGAAGGGCGCCGCAGTGGGGACTGGGGTCATGTTTTGGTCCTTCGGTGGAAAAACCTTGGGTCAGGCATGCACGCGCGGACCAGGCCGGAAGCCGTGCCGGTGCGCGTTGGACGCGATGCAAAGGGCGATGAGCAAGAAAACAAGCACCGCCCAGGGGAAGGAAGCGGCGCCCAGATGATCCAGCAGTAGGCCGCCGACGATGCCGCCCGCCGCGATCGCGCTATTCCAGACCGTCGTGACCATGGCGTTGGCAAGGTCCGCGCCATGACCGGCGGCATCCGCCGAGGCGGTCTGAAGCTGGGTCGCCGCACCACCGAACGACAGTCCCCAGGCGATGACGCCCAGACTGACGACAGCCGGGATCGGAGCGAAGAAACCGAGCGCCAATGCGACCGCGGCGAAGGCCGTCAGGCTGGTCAACACCAGCCGGCGCAACATGCGGTCGACCAGCAATCCCGTCGCCCAGATGCCGACGAGCGCGGAAAGGCCAAAGCCGAATAGGAGAACGTCGACGCGACCCTGGAGGCCGGACAATGCCGCGAACGGCGCGACATAGGTGTACAGGATGTTGTGCGCGGTCATCCAGGCGAAGATGGTCGCCAGGATCGGCCGAATGCCCGGCGTCCTGAACACGCCCGCGACCGGCATGCGCTGATGGACGGATTGCCCGGCGAAATCGGGCACCTTCCATAGCACCCAGCCGATCAGCAGGATCGTCGTGGCCGACATCCCAAGAAA
Source organism: Rhodopila sp. (assembly GCF_035548235.1). Taxonomy (GTDB): domain Bacteria; phylum Pseudomonadota; class Alphaproteobacteria; order Acetobacterales; family Acetobacteraceae; genus Rhodopila. The sequence goes on along the minus strand of NZ_DASZTJ010000003.1, from coordinate 3,873 downwards.
GGCCGCGCGCCAGCCGATCGTGGCGCCCAGGAAGGCGCCGGCGGGAACGCCCAGCGACAAGGCGATCGGTGTTCCTACCATCGCGATGGCAAGCGCCCTTCCCTTCAGGCGACCCACCACCATGCGGCGCGCGTAGCCCGCCAAGATACCCCAGGCAAGACCGGCGGCCACGCCGGCAAGGAAGCGCGCGGCGAGCGTCAGCCAGTAATCGGCGGACAATGCCGTGATGGTGTTGAAAACGAGGAAGCCGAGGATCGCCGTCAGCAGCGTCGGCTTGCGCCGCCAGCCTTGCGTCCAGGCCGTCAGCGGTATCGCGGCGATCAAGGAGCCGGCGGCATAGGCCGTCACGGTTTGACCCGCGAGGGATTCGGAAACCCCCAGCCCTTCCGCCATGCGCGGAAGCAGGCCGGCGGGCAGCGTCTCGGTAAGGATTGCGGTGAACCCCGTCATCGCGAGCGCCAGAAGCGCCGCAACAGGAAGCTGATCCTGCTCGTCCTCCGCACCCGCCGTCGCCATCGTCGCCATGCCGCACCCCATATATGGATCGACCAGTCCATAAATGAATGGGGCCGAAGCGGTTGTCAACGACTTCTGGATTGATTATTTCAGAAGTCCGGCAAGGAGGCGGATATGGCGCGCACGGGTCGCCCGCGGAACTTCGATCGCGACGAAGCCGTCGCCAAGGCGATGCACCTGTTCTGGCAATACGGCTATGAAGGGACATCGCTGGAGCAGCTTCGCCATGCGATGGGGGATATCTCGTCCGCCAGCTTCTACGCCGCCTTCGGCTCCAAGGAGGCGCTCTATCGCGAAACGCTCGTGGAATATCTCCGTACTCACGGAAAGGTCGTCACGGCATTGCGGGACGAACATCTGCCCCCGCGCGATCGTTTGGAGCAGGCATTGCGCCGTTCCGCCGCCATGCAAACGGCCTCCGCGCACCCGACGGGCTGCATGGTGGCCCTGTCGGCGACGATCTGTTCGGAAGGCGGAGCCTCGGCACAGGCCGTGACCGCCGCCGAGCGGAAGGCGAACCGCGAGGCCATCGCTGCGTGCGTCAAAGCCGGTGTCGAGGAGGGAATCTTGCGACCGGATACGGATGTGGCCGGATTGGCAGCTCTCTACGAAGGATTGCTGGTTGGGCTTTCGATCCAGGCGCGGGACGGCGTCGCAGGCAAAAGCATTGACGCTGCAATTACCCAGGCAATGAAAGCCTGGGACGCGAGTTGCAAGGCCACCTCATAGCTGTTGGGCTGGACAGGCCACCATACCACCTGCGTTACGCCGATCCGGTGCTCGTTCGCCGACCTCTTCCGCGTGTCGGCATTGGTGGGGACAAACCTGCTCGTTCCTTTGCAGAGCGAACGGGCGTCGGTAGCGATCGGATAACATGAGGAAATACGGAAGTGGACGATCAGCATGTCGGTCAAAAGATTGGTGCGTCGACCATCCTGAATGAGATTGGCGCTGGTATCGATCGCAACTATCTCGGCCCCGCACCGGCCTAGCGCCGGTGCCGGCCCGCGCGCGCCTTATTTCCGCACGAATGTGGATGGCACCGCCGCGCTTCTGGAGGCGGCCAAGAGGGCCGGCGCTGCAAGCTTCGTCTCTATCAGCGCGGCGGCGGTCATCATGGACGATCGCGGTTCACCCATCCGCAACGCCAACGAAAGCGCCCCGATCTTCCCGAACAGTTTCTCCGGCTACATCGCGAGCAAGGCGCGGAGCGAAGCGGCTGTGCTGGCAGCCGACAAGCCGGGCTTTCGCACGATCGCCCTTCGCCCGCCCGCCATCTGGGGGCCTGGCGACCCGTTCAGCCACGCCATTCCACAGGCCATCGGATCGGGGCAGTTCGCGTTCATCGACCGCGGCGACTGCCCTTACGTCACCTGCCACGTCGATAATGTGGTGGAGGCCGTGCAATGCGCGCTCAGACATGACGCCGGAGGACGCGCCTATTTCATCCACGACCGGGAGGCGACGACGTTTCGCGCCTTCATCGCCATGCTTGCCGACCGGCAGGGGTTGTCCATCGACGGCATCCGGTCGGTTTCCTATCGGCTGGCGTTCACCCTCGGGCGATGGATGGAGATCGGCCCGGCCATTCGGCGCGCGCAAGGTGATCCGCCACTGACACGCACGCTGGCCAGGATGATCGGACGAGAATTCACCACGGACGATTCCGCAGCCCGCCGTGAATTGGGCTATGTCGGCAGGGTTTCGCGGGCCGAGGGCCTGGCGGCATACGGCGTCTAGGCGGTCGAGCGATTTCTTCGTCGCGGTTGCCGGACCGATGCAACTTTCCGGGGGGCGCCTCGTCAGTTGTCCTGCGAACGAGTTGCCGATACGCTTGTTCCGTCGAAAAAGGGCCAAGGATCGGACAGGTAAGCCCGGTCGCTCCATTCGGAGAACCTGCTCCACTCGATTTGAGCGGAACCCGCGGCGAGGCGTGACGCGATGTGCGTCGACGGCTCGGCGGGTGTTGGTTTTCGACATTGCCAGCGCATCCGTCGTGTCTCAACGAAGGAGATGAGCGATGAGCAGCGAATTTTCAGATACGATCGAGCAGTTCCTGGATCGCTTTCGGGCGGCATGGGATGCAGGGGACGCGCGGGCCTATGCGGCGCAGTTCACGGAGGATGCAACCTACGTCACGTGGCGCGGAGATCCGTTGGTCGGACGCGAAGCGATCGAGCGCATGCACGACGAGGTCTTCACGCGGTGGAGTCCGGGAAGCAAGATGCGGGTGAGCGCCGTCAAGGCAAAGACGCTGGGCTCGAACTCCTGCGTGGTTCTGACGGCTGGAGGTCTTGTGGAGAACAGCCCGCCGGACTTCGACAAGATGCAGACGTTCGCGCTGGTCCAGTCCGACGGGCGATGGCTCTGCGCCGCGTTCCAAAACACCGCGATGAGCGAGCAGGCGAAGAGCGCTTACAATTCTGCAGCGGACAAGTCCGCGTCGTCGTAGGTGCTGCGAAGATGGGAGGGGCGCCTATGCGCCGCCGTTGGACGGGCTGATTTCACCTGGCCGGCGCGGTGCGGTGGAGGGCTGGCTGACCATCGTTGGCCCGTGATGGTTGCGGGGAGAGGATTTGAACCTCTGACCTTCAGGTTATGAGCCTGACGAGCTACCGGGCTGCTCCACCCCGCGGGGGTGATTGGGTTAAGGGGGATGGATTGGAAGACCTGGCGGCGACCGACTCTCCCGTGCCTTGAGGCACAGTACCATGGGCGCTGGGGATTTTCACGGCCGAGTTCGAGATGGGATCGGGTGCGGGCTCCCCGCCAGAACCACCAGGTCGTCCAGTCCATCCTTTTTGGCGATCAGTGGTCGGTGACCGGTGATCGGGGGATGGGTTTGGTTCTGGTTGCGTGCGTGTTGTGCTGAAGCGATGGGATCGCGCCGGGCATCTGGCGATGATTCCCGCGCATGGTGTTGACCCGTTCTGATCACTGACGCTTGGTCACTGATCACGGGCATGTATCGAGCCGATCGGGCGATTAGGACCGGTTAGCTGAGGACGTTGCCGTCCGTATACACCCGGCCTATCGACGTGCTGGTCTTGCACGGCCCTCGGGGAGATCTCGTTTTGAGGTGGGTTTCCCGCTTAGATGCTTTCAGCGGTTATCCCGTCCATACATAGCTACCCGGCTGTGCCACTGGCGTGACAACCGGTGCACCAGAGGTATGTTCATCCCGGTCCTCTCGTACTAGGGACAAATCCTCTCAAATCTCCTTCACCCACGGCAGATAGGGACCGAACTGTCTCACGACGTTCTAAACCCAGCTCACGTACCACTTTAATCGGCGAACAGCCGAACCCTTGGGACCTGCTCCAGCCCCAGGATGTGATGAGCCGACATCGAGGTGCC
>NZ_DASZTJ010000002.1:0-24119 GCF_035548235.1 Rhodopila sp. | reverse complement strand
TGCCCGGCCATCGTGTCCAGGGCCTGCCGCAGATCGGCGGTCAGGTCGTCGACATCCTCCAGCCCGATATGCAGCCGCACCACCGGCCCCTCGAACCCCCGTCCGCCGGCCGTGCGGGTGATGAACCCCGTCGTCGGCACCGCCAGGCTCTCATACCCGCCCCAGGACGCGCCGATGCCGAAGAGTTCCAGCGCCTCCACGAAGCGGTGCGAGTCCTCGGGGGAGAACCGGGGCGCGAGTTCGATGCCGAACAGGCTGCACGCGCCGGTGAAGTCCCGCCGCCACAACGCGTGACCGGGCGCGCCGGGCAGGCCGGGGTGCAGCACCTGCGCCACCTCCGGCTGGTTGCGCAGCCAGTGCGCGACTTGCAGCGCCGAGTCCATCTGCGCCTGCAGCCGCACCGCCATCGTGCGGACGCCGCGCAGCGTCAGCCAGCAATCGTCTGGGCTGGCGTAGTGACCCAGCGTGCGGCCGCCGGCGTGCAGGATCTGCCAGTCCTCGTCGTTGTTCACCGTGACCGCGCCGATCAGCACGTCGGAATGCCCGGCCGGGTATTTCGTCGCCGCCTGGATCGAGACGTCCACGCCGTGCTTGAACGGCTGGAAGTGATGGATGCCCCAGGTGTTGTCCATGAACACCTTCGCCCCGCCGGCATGCGCCGCCCGAGCGATGGCCGGAACGTCCTGGACCTCGAACGTATGGCTGCCGGGGCTTTCCGTGTAGACGACCTTGGTGTTCGGCCGCATCAGCGCCCGCACCCCGGCCTCGTCGATCTCGGGCAGGTAGAACGTCGTCTCGATCCCCAGGTCGCGCAGCATCGTGGAGGCGAAATTGCGCGCCGGGCCATAGACGTGGTCGGGCATCAGCACGTGCTCGCCGGTCTTCAGGAACGCCAGCAAGGGCAGCGTCACCGCCGCGAGGCCGGTGGAGACCAGGTAGCAGCGCGTGCCGCCCTCGATCGCCGCGATCGCGTCCTCCAGCGCCCAGTGGGTGCTCGATCCGCCGGTGCCGTAGGTCAGCACCCGTTCGCCGCGGCGGGCCGCCAGCGCCTGGCGTTCCTTGACCGTCGGCGTCAGCACCGTCGATCCGCGCAGCAGCGGCGGGTTGACGAAGCCGTGCTTCGTTTTGTCGATGCGGCCGATATGCGACAGCGTCGTGCGGAAACCGCGCTTCTTATCCATGTTCATCCAACCTCGATCGGCGTGTCGGCGCGGCCGCCCCATTCGCTCCATGACCCGTCATAGACGGCGCCCTGCGGCAAACCGGCGAGGCGCAAGCCCAGCGCCAGGATGCAGGCGGTGACGCCCGATCCGCAACTGGTCACCACCGGTTTCCGCGAATCGACCCCCGCCCGCTCGAACCGGGCGCGCAATTCATCGGGGGCGCGGAACGTGCCGTCGGCGTTGAGCAGGTCGGTGTAGGGCACGTTGGCCGAACCGGGGATATGCCCGCTGCGCATCCCCGCCCGCGGCTCCGGCGTCGCACCGGTGAACCGCCCCGCCACCCGAGCGTCGAGGACCAGTTCGGCGTGGGAGGCGACGTTGCCCAGGATGTCGCCGATCCCGCGCAGGCGTTCCGCGCGCAGGTCGGGGCGGAAGGTGGTGGGCGCGGGCGCTGCCGCCTCCCCGTCGCCGGTCGGCCGGCGTTCGGCGATCCATTTCGGCAGCCCGCCGTCCAGCACCGCGGCGGCGTCATGGCCGAACAGCCCCATCAGCCACCAGCCGCGGGCCGCCGAGGCCAGGCCCTTCTGGTCGTAGAACACCACCTGCGAATCGTTGGACACGCCCATCTGCCCCATCAGCTTGGCGAATCGCCCGGCGGCCGGAACCATGTGCGGCAGGTCGGTGTCGGGGTCCGCCACCTGGTCGATGTCGAAATACCGCGCGCCGGGAATATGGCAGCGCAGGAACTCCGTCTTGCCGTCCTTGGCTTCGTTCGGCAGGTATTTCGTGGCGTCGAACACGATCAGGTTCGGCTTGCCCAACGCCTCGGCCAGCCATTCGGTCGTTACCAGCGGACCCATTCCATCCCCTCCTGCCCCGCGTCCCCCCGCAGGGCACGCCTCGCTCGATCTTAGGCGGCGATGGATAGCCTGTCATGGAGGCAGGTCAAATTCCTCTCCGCGATCACGACAGGGCTCCCCCGCGCAGATCCCCCTGACCGGGACGGTTCGGTTGTGTATGGTTGCGGACAGAGGGGAAAGGATGTCCCAATGAACGTTTCTGATGTCATGACCCGCAACGTGATCTCCGTCGGCCCGGACGACACCGTGGAGCAGGCGGTCAAGACCATGCTGGAGCGGCGCATTTCCGGCCTGCTCGTGGTCGACAAAGGCGGCAACCTGGCCGGCGTGGTGACCGAGGGCGACCTGCTCCGCCGCGATGAGATCGGGACCGAGACCGACCGGCCGTGGTGGCTGCGCCTCCTGGTCTCGCCGTCCCGCCAGGCGGCGGATTTCGTCCGCGCCAACGGACGGTACGTGAAGGACATCATGACCACCGACGTGCTGACGGTCGCCCACGACGCGCCGCTGGAGGACGTGGTGTCCACGATGGAGAAGAACCGGATCAAGCGCCTGCCGGTGACCCGGGACGGGCGGGTGGTCGGGATCGTCAGCCGTGCCGACCTGCTGCGGGCGCTGATCGGGCGGGTGCGCGACGTCGCCCCGACCGGCGGCGACGACCGCTCGATCCGCGACGCCATCATGAACACGCTCAGCGAAAAGTCCTGGGCGCCGCGCACGACGGTCAACGTCACCGTCAACCGCGGCGTCGCCGATATCTGGGGCAGCATCACCAACGAGAACGAGCGCGCCGCGATCCGGGTCGCGGTGGAAAACACCCCGGGCGTGACCACGATCCACGACCACCTCGTCTACATCGAGCCCTATACCGGCACGGTCATCGAGTCGCCGGATGACACGGCCTGACATCGGGTTCGGCCCCGGCTGACGGGACCGGGCGGTCCATGGAGGGGTCACAGCCCTTCGACCTCGCGGTCGTCGGCGGCGGCATCAACGGCGTAGGCATCGCTCGGGACGCCGCCGGGCGGGGCCTGTCGGTCCTGCTGCTGGAGCAGGGCGACCTGGCCGGCGCGACCTCCTCGGCATCGACCAAGCTGATCCACGGCGGCCTGCGCTACCTGGAGCATCGCGAGTTCCGCCTGGTGCGCGAGGCCCTGGCGGAGCGGGAGGTGCTGCTGCGCGCCGCCCCCCACATCGTCTGGCCGCTGCGGTTCGTGCTGCCCTATCACACGGGCCTGCGGCCCTGGTGGATGATCCGGACGGGCCTGTTCCTGTACGACTACCTGGGCGGGCGGCGGATCCTGCCGGGCACCAGGACGCTGGACCTGCGGCACGATCCGGCCGGTGCGGCGCTGCGGCCAGAGTTCACAAGCGGCTTCGAATACTCGGATTGCTGGGTCGACGATGCGCGCATGGTGGTGCTGAACGCACGCGACGCCGCCTCCCGCGGCGCCGGGATCCGCACCCGCACCCGCTGCGTCGCCGCTCGGCGGGTCGACGGTCTCTGGTCCTTGCAAACCGGGTCCGGCGGCGCGTTCCGCGCGCGTGTCCTGGTCAACGCGACCGGCCCCTGGGTCTCCACGTTCCTGGCCGATGCCGTCGGACAGGATGCCCCGACACGCGTCCGTATGGTCAAAGGTAGCCACATCGTCGTGCGCCGGCTGTTTCCGCACGATCGCTGCTATATCTTCCAGAACACGGACGGCCGCATCGCCTTCGCCATCCCCTATGAGCGCGACTTCACCCTGGTCGGCACCACGGACCAGGACTACAGCGGCGATCCCGCCGACGCCTCGTCCTCGGCCGAGGAGGAAGCCTATCTGCTGTCGGTCCTCGGCACCTATCTGCGCGCGCCCGTCACCGCCGCCGACATCGTCTGGCGCTATGCCGGCGTGCGGCCGCTGCGCGACGAGGGGCTGACCAAGGCGCAGGAAGCGACGCGCGACTACGTGCTGGAACTGCACGGCGATCCGCCGCTGCTGAGCGTCTATGGCGGCAAGATCACCACCTTCCGCCGGCTGGCGGAGGCGGCGATGGCACGGCTGCGCCCCTGGTTCCCCCGGCTTGGCGCGCCGTGGACGGCGCAGGCCTCGCTGCCGGGCGGCGATTTCCCGTGGGATGGCGCCGAGACCTTGAGGCAAGAGCTGCAGCGGCGCTACGGTTTCATTCCGGAAGAAACGATTCGGCGCTTTGTGCGCAGCTATGGGACCTTGACGCCCGACCTTCTGGGCGACGCGGCGCGGCCCGGCGATCTCGGGGCGCCGATCGGCGCCGGCCTGACGGAGCGGGAGGTGGATTGGCTGGTCAGGACCGAATGGGCCCGTTCCGCCGAAGACATCCTCTGGCGGCGCTCCAAGCTTGGTTTGCGCATGACCGAGGCGGAGGTCGATGCACTGCGCAGGCGGTTCGGCTGAATTGCGTCCTTGGCGGACTGGTTTCAATCTGGCCTGAAACCTTTTGCGCGACGGCAAGTGTTGCTTCTTGTCATGGCGGGACGAAGGCCTCATGGGCGTTGCGATGAGCGCCGGGGGACAGCGGCGCCTTTCTCCGTCTTGGTCGGCGAAGGTCCATGGGCGGTTGGATAGATGGAGTCCTGGCGTTCCCGATGGGCCGCCGTGCCTATGCCGCTCTCCGCAAGCACATCGCCGGCGCGGAACGCCCGAAGCCGACCCGGAACGACTTCATGTCCGCATCCACGTCTTTCACGTCGCCAGCACCGCAAATCGTGGATGGCCGGCCTTCGCCGCCCACGACGAGGAACCGCCCCCGCCTCGCCAACTCCAGCGCCCCCGAGAGGCACGTCTTCCGCATCGCCGGCACGCGGCCTTGCGTCGAATGGTCCTCGCCCGTAATCACCCGTCAGTCTGCCGGAAACACGAAGCCATGAGCGAACCGACCACAGCGAACCCGACGTCCCGGGGGCCGCGCCTCAACCGCCGCTCCGTTCTCGCCATCGCGGCGTCCTCCGTGGCGGCGCCGTCGATCGCGCGGGCACAGCCGGCCTCGATCCGGATCGGGGAACTCAACGCCTATACCGCCATCCCCGCCTTCACCGTACCCCACCGCAACGGCTTCCAACTCGCCCTGGAGGAGATCAACGCCAAGGGTGGCGTGCTGGGCCGCAAGCTGGAGGTCGTCAGCCGCGACGACGGCGGGACGCCGCAGGACGCCGTCCGCGCCGCGGGAGAACTGCTGGACGCCCAGAAGGTCGACCTGCTCGCCGGCGGCTATCTGTCCAACGTGGCGCTCGCCGTCTCCGATTTCGCGCTGAGCCGCAACACGCTCTATATCGCGGGGGAGCCGCTGACGGATGCGCTGGTGTGGGACAAGGGCAACCGGATCTGCTTCCGCCTGCGCCCTTCCACCTACATGCAGGCCGCGATGCTGGTGGAGGAGGCGGCGAAGCTGCCCGCCAGGCGCTGGGTCACGGTCGCGCCGAACTATGAATACGGGCTGTCGGCGGTGAAATGGTTCCGCGCGCTGCTCAGCGCGCAGCGCCCCGATGTCAGCTTCGTCGCCGAGCAGTGGCCCGCCCTGGGCAAGATCGACGCCGGGGCGACCGTTGCGGCGCTGGCGGACGCCAAGCCCGAGGCGATCCTGAACATCACCTTCGGCGCCGACCTGACCAATTTCGTCCGCCAGGGCAACACGCGCGGCCTGTTCGAGGGCCGGTCCGTCGTCTCCATGCTGACCGGCGAGCCCGAATACCTGGCCCCGCTGGGCGACGAGGCGCCGGAGGGCTGGATCGTCACCGGCTATCCGCAGGCGGCGTTGAAGACGCCGGCCAACGAAGCCTTCATCGCTGCCTACCGCAAGCGTTTCGACGTGGTGCCGGGCATGGGGGCCGTGGTCGGGTACAGCCTGATGCAGTCCATCGCCGCCGGCATCAGGACCGCCGGCGGCCTGGAGACCGGCAAGCTCGTCGCCGGCTTCAGCGGGGTCGGGTTCGACACGCCGTTCGGGCACGCGATCTATCGCGCGCTGGACCACCAGGGGACGCTGGGAACGTTCGTCGGCAAGACGGCGCTGAAAGACGGCAAGGGGACCATGACGGATTGGCGCTATGCGGACGGCGCGGCCTACCTGCCGTCGGACGCGAAGGTCAGGGCGCTGCGGCCCGCCGGGTGAGCGCCCCTCCCAAGACGGGATCATGATGACGGGATCATGACCTTCGCCGCGATCCAGCTTCTGACCGGGCTTGCCGGTTCGGCAACCCTGTTCCTGATCGCCGCCGGGCTGACGGTCATCTTCGGCGTCACCCGCATCGTCAATTTCGCCCATGGCAGCCTGTTCATGCTGGGCGCCTATCTCGGCTGGTCGATCCTGGCCCGCCTGCCCCACACGCCGGTCTGCTTCGCCCTCGGTGTCCTGGCTGCCGCGCTGGCCGTCGCGGCGATCGGCGCGCTGCTGGAGACGGCAGTGCTGCGCCACCTCTACGCCGCGCCGCCGCTGCTGCAGCTTCTGGCGACCTTCGGCGTGATGCTGATCATCCACGACGCGACCCTGTTCGCCTGGGGCCCCGACGACCTGCCGCTGCCCCGGCCGCCCTGGCTGCGCGCCTGGGTGCCGGTCCTGGGGGAGCGGTTCCCCCGCTACGACCTCGTCCTGATCGCGATCGGGCCGCTGGTCCTGGGGGCCCTCCTGCTGCTCCTCGGCCGCTCCCGCTTCGGCGTGCTGATCCGCGCCTGCACCGAGAACCGGTCGATCGCCGCCGCCCTGGGCATCGACCAGCGCCGCCTGTCGACCGCGATCTTCGCGCTGGGCGCCGGGTTGGCGGGCCTGGGCGGGGCGCTGGTCCTGCCGGACGCCTCGGCCAACCTGGGGATGGACCTCTCGATCATCGTCGAAGCGTTCGTCGTCGTGGTCGTCGGCGGCCTGGGCAGCATCGCCGGCGCGTTCCTCGCGAGCTTGCTGATTGGCCTGCTCCAGGCCTTCGGATTGGTGCTGCTGCCGCAGGCCACCCTGGTCCTGGTGTTCGTCATCATGGCTGCCGTCCTGACGGTCCGCCCGCAAGGGCTGCTGGGGTCCGCCCAGCCCGAGGCCGGACGCCGGCCGGTCCCGCTCCGGCGGATCGCTCCGGCCTGGGGCTGGGCCGGCCTGCTGCTCGCCGCCGGCGCGCCGTTCTGGCTGCCGGCCTATCCGCTGGCGATCCTGACCGAGGTCCTGGTCGCCGCGCTGTTCGCCGCCGCGCTGCACTTGCTGGTCGGTCCCGGCGGGATGATCAGCTTCGGTCACGCCGCCTGGTTCGCCATCGGTGCCTATGCCGCCGGCCTGGCCACGCGCGGCCTCGCCGCGCCGATGCCGGCGGCCCTGCTGCTCGCCCCGGTGGCGGCGGGGCTGGCGGCCGCCGCGTTCGGCACCTTCGTGGTCAGGCTGTCCGGCATCTATCTCGCGATGCTGACCCTGGCCTTCGCCCAGATCGTCTGGGCCGTTGCCAAGCAATGGCTGTCGGTGACGGGCGGCGATGACGGCATATTGGGCGTGTGGCCAAGCGGGCCGGTGCCTTTCTACTGGTGGGCGCTGGGGTTGAGCGCCGGCGGCATCTGGCTGTTGCAGCGCTGCGTGGACGCGCCCTTCGGCCTCGCGCTGATCGCCGTCCGCGACAGCGAACGCCGAGCGCGGACGGTCGGCCTGGATCCGGAGCGGCTCAGGATGGCGGCGTTCACCCTGTCGGGCGCGGCGGCGGGCCTGGCCGGCGGCCTGGGGGCGTTCCGCACCGGCAGCGTATTCCCGGCCGTCGCCGATGTCGGCAGGTCGGTGGACGGGTTGCTGATGGTGTTGCTGGGTGGCGTGGACGCCGTGGCCGGGCCGGTGATCGGGGCATTGGTCTATACCAGCCTCTACGATTGGCTGCTTCTCGCAATACCATTCTGGCGCCTCGCGCTCGGCATCGCCATCCTGGCGCTGGTGCTGGCCTTCCCCGGCGGTCTCGCCGGAACACGGCGGCAAGCATGACGTTCCGGAACACGGCGGCAAACATGACGTCCCGGAACACGGCGGCAAGCATGACGTTCCGGAACACGGCGGCAAGCATGACGTCCCGGAACACGGCGGGCGCGGCCCTTCTCGACGTGCGCGGGCTGACCAAGGCGTTCGACGGGAACCTCGTCGTCGACCGGATCGGCTTCAGCGTCGCCGCCGGCGAAGTCGTCGGGCTGATCGGCCCGAACGGCGCCGGCAAGTCGACCTGCTTCAACATGCTGAACGGACAGCTACGACCCGATCGGGGGGAAATCCGCCTGGACGGCGCACGCATCGACGGCCTGGGCCCCGAACGGATCTGGCGCGCGGGGGTCGGACGCGGCTTCCAGGTCGCCCAGGTATTCGCCTCCCTGCCCGTCCTCGACAACGTCCGCGCCGCCCTGCTCGTCCGGCATCGCCTGGTCTGGCGCTTCCTGCGTCCCGCGCGGTCGGTGCTGGCCGCGGAGGCCGAGGCGCTGCTGGAACGCACCGGCCTGTCCGCCCTGGCCGGCCGCATCTGCGGCACGCTGGCTTATGGCGACCTGAAGCGGCTGGAGATCGCCCTGGCCATCGCCAACCGGCCCCGGCTGCTGCTGCTGGACGAACCGATGGCCGGGATGACCGGCGCGGACCGGCGGCCGGTGGCGGACCTGATCCGGTCGCTGGCGCAGGAGACCGGCTGCGGCGTGCTGCTGACGGAACACGATACGGACACGGTGTTCCGCATCGCCGACCGGGTGCTGGTGATGGACAAAGGCGCCTTGATCGCGGCGGGGCCGCCGGCGGCGGTCAGGGCCGACCCCGGGGTCAGGGCCGCGTATCTGGGGGAGGCCGGCTAAACCTTTGACGACAGGGGGAGACGATCCCCGTTCCTACAAGCGCCGGCACAGGGTGGAAACGGACCGTCCGCCAATTGCGTTGGACCCATCGGCACCGCGCTGGAGGCGGCGGAATGGGCAAACCATGGTTCGAAGCGAAGCGATTTGGCTATGGCGTCTCGCCAGCCTCGCGGGAGGGCTGGATCGCGACGGCCGTCCTCGTCCTGCTTGTCCTGCTGGATGTGACGTTCGTCCAAGGAGTCCTGCGATGGCCGGCGGGAGCTGGCCTCATCCTGGCTTTCGCCGCCCTGGCCTACGCGAAGAGCGGGTCGGGCTGGCGCTGGCGATCCAGTGACCGCTGAGCCGGCCATGCGATGGCTGCGCTGGCTGGGTCTGTTGCTCGCCTTCGGGGCGTCCCTCGCACCGCTGGCCCATGTCCTGGAGCTTCCCAACAAGCTCCGCCTCGACGGTGCGCTTTGGCTCGGCATCCAGCAGCACCTCTATGACGGCTGGGGTCCGCTGATCGGCGCCCCCACCGAAATCGGCGGCCTGCTGGTGAGCGTCGCGCTCGTCGTCACCAGCCTGGGCAGGAAGTCCCTGTTTCTGCTCTATGGGATCACGGCACTCAGCTACGTCGCGATGATTCTGTGCTTCTTCCTGCTGAACGATCCCGTCAACAAGGCGCTCAGCGGGTGGACGCCGGCCACCCTTCCGCCCGATTGGCCGGCGTATCGCCTGGAATGGGAAACCGGCCACGCCCTGGCGGCCCTTTTCGGTCTGCTCGCCGTCGTCACGACGGGGGCCGGCCTCCTGGTCGCCAACGGAACCGCGAAGACAAAATAGCCGATATCGATCCGATCGGACCCGGCAATTGTGCGACACAGCACACAACCCATTGCGCAATGCGACAGGCACCCTAGAATCCATGCTCACGTCGCGACAGGCGACCGATATCGAGGAGAGTGCCGCCTGATGCGAGTCTACCCGCCATTCTGGACGCCTGCCCGCCTGACCGAACGGTTCGGCCAGGGCCTTGTCCTGCTGACGTTCATGCTGCTCGTCTGCGCATCCGCCCATGCCCAGGCGCCGGGCGGCCCGCCTTCGGTCGGGGTCGTCAAGGCAGCGCCCACGGCGATCACCGAAAGCTCCGAGTTCATCGGCCGCGTGCAGGCGATCGACCGCGTCGCGCTGACCGCGCGCGTCACCGCGTTCCTCGACCAGCGCTTCTTCACCGAAGGGGCGGAGGTCAAGCAGGGCGACCTGCTCTATCGCCTGGAGCAGGCCCCGTTCCAGGCGGTGCTGATGCAGCAGGAGGCCGCGGTCGCCGACGCCGTGGCCAAGCTCGCCAACGCCAACATCACCCTGGCGCGCGCCCAGTCGCTGCTGAACACGCCGGCCGGCCAGCGCTCCACCGTCGACGATGCGGTGGCCAACCAGCGCTCCGCCGCCGCGCAGGTGCAATCCGCGCAGGCCCAGCTCAAGACGGCGCAGATCAACCTCGACTACACGGAAATCCGAGCGCCGGTGGCCGGCAAGATCACGCGCACCGCCATCACGGTGGGGAACGTCGTATCGCCCAGCTCCGGTCCGCTGGCGACCATCGTCAGCCAGGACCCGATGTATGTGCTGTTCCCCGTGGCCGACCGCGTGCTGACGGAGCTGGAGCGGCGCTATGCCGACAAGGGCGGGATGAATGCGGTCGTGGTCCGGCTGCGCCTGCCCGACGGCACGGTGTACGGGCAGACCGGGAAGATCGACTACATCGACCCCAGCGTCTCGGCCACCACCGACACGATCCTGCTGCGCGCGCGCATCGCCAACCCGCCGCTGCGCACCACCGGCGACGGCCAGCCGATGGAGCGCGCCCTGGTCGACAACGCCTTCGTCACCGTGCTGGTGGAGGGGATCGAGCCGGTGACGGCGCTGGCCATCCCCCGCAAGGCGGTGCTGTCCGACCAGCAGGGCGACTACGTCTATGTCGTCGGCCCCGGCAACAAGGCCGAGATCCGCCGCATCCAACTGGGCCAGTCGACGCCGGTCACGGCCGTCATCGCCTCCGGCCTGAAGGAAGGCGAGACCGTCGTCGCCGAGGGCATCCAGCGCGTCCGGCCAGGGCTGGTGGTCAATCCGGGCCCGGTCAGCCCGCAGCCGGCCTCGGGGCAATAGACGCATGATCTCAGCCGTTTTCGTCGACCGGCCGCGGCTGGCCGTCGTGCTGGCCGTCCTGATGACCCTGGCCGGCCTTCTGGCCCTGCAGCGCATCCCGCTGTCGCAGTTCCCCGACATCGTGCCGCCGCAGGTCACCGTCTCGGCGACCTATCCCGGCGCCTCGGCCACGGTGGTCGAACAGACCGTCGCGCAGCCGCTGGAAGCCGCCGTCGTCGGCGTCGACAAGGCGATCTACATGAAGTCCAACAGCGGAAACGACGGCAGCTATTCGCTGACCGTCAGTTTCGAGCTGGGGACCAATCCGGACATCAACGTCGTCAACGTCAACAACCGGGTGCAGCAGGCGCTCGCCCGCCTGCCGTCCGAGGTGCAGAAAAGCGGCCTCACCGTCCGCAAGCGGTCCTCGGCGATCCTGGAGTTCCTGCAATTCTATTCCGAGGGCGGACAATACGATCCGCTGTTCATCAGCAACTACGTCACCATCAACGTGCTGGACCGGCTGGCCCGCACGCCGGGCGTCGGCGACGCGACGCTGTTCGGGCGGCTGGACTACTCGATGCGCATCTGGTTCGACGTCGACAAGCTGACGGCGCTGAACCTGGCGCCGGCGGACATCATCGCGGTGATCCAGTCCCAGAACGTGCAGGCCGCCGTCGGGCGCATCGGCGCTCGGCCGACCAGCGACGCGACGCAGTTCCAGCTTTCGGTCCAGACCCAGGGACGCCTGGTGACGCCGTCGCAGTTCGGCGACATCGTCATCCGCGCCAATCCCGACGGGTCGCTGCTGCGCATCCGCGACGTCGCCCGCGTCGAGCTGGGCGCGGCGAACAGCGACACGCTGTCGCGGCTGAACGGCAATCCGGCGGTGTCGATCGGCATCTACCTCGCGCCCGGCGCCAACGCGGTGCAGACCTCGGCCCGCGTGCAGGCGGCGCTGAACGAGCTGTCGACCCGCTTCCCGCCCAGCATCAAGGCGCGCGTCTTCTATGACAGCAGTTCGTTCGTGCAGGCGACGATCGATGAGGTGGTGAAGACGCTGGGCATCGCCTTCGTGCTGGTGGTCGCGGTGGTGTTCGTCTTCCTGGGCAGCGTCCGCGCCACGATCATCCCGATGGTGGCGATCCCGGTCAGCCTGATCGGCACGTTCGCGCTGATGCTGGCGATGGGCATCTCGGCCAACACGATCTCGCTGCTGGCGCTGGTGCTGGGCATCGGCGTGGTGGTCGACGACGCGATCGTGGTGGTGGAGAACGTCGAGCGGGTGATGTCGGAGGAACCCGACCTGTCGCCGGCCGATGCGACGAAGAAGGCGATGGCGCAGATCACCGGGCCGGTCATCGCGATCAGCCTGGTGCTGCTGTCGGTGTTCGTGCCGATCGCCTTCATGCCCGGCCTGTCCGGCACGCTGTTCCGCCAGTTCGCCATCACCATCAGCGTGGCGATGGTGCTGTCGGCGATCGTCGCGCTGACCCTGTCGCCGGCGCTCTGCGCGCTGTTCCTGCGGCACACGCCGCGCCCGCGCGGGCCGATCGGCTGGACCCTGGCGGGCATCGACAAGGTGCGCGACGGCTATTCCGCCGTGGTCAACCGCCTGCTGCGCCTGGCGCTTCTGTCGCTGGTGGCGATCGCCGCGGCCGGCGTCGCGATCGTCATGCTGGGCCGCATCACGCCCTCGGGCTTCCTGCCCGAAGAGGACCAGGGCGCGATCTTCACCGTGGTGCAGTTGCCCGACGGCGCCTCGGTCGAACGCACCCGGCAGGTGGTCCAGCAGGTCGAGAACCTGATCCGCCCGATGCCGCAGGTCCAGGCGGTGCTGTCGATCGTCGGCTTCTCCCTGCTGGATGGCGGCAACGAGCCGAACGCGGCCTTCCTGGTCACGCGGCTGAAGCCGTTCGACCAGCGGGAGGGCGCGGCGAACGGCGTGCAGGCGGTGATCGGCCGCATCTTCGGCGCGGCGCAGACGATCCGGTCGGCGAACGTCTTCCCGTTCAACCTGCCGCCGATCATCGGACTGTCGACCAGCGGCGGCTTCGAATACCAGCTTGAGAACCTGGAAGGCCGTCCGCCCGAGGACATGGCGAGCGTCGTGCAGGGCATCGTCGCCGTCGCCAACCAGGACCCGCGGCTGGCCCGCGTGTTTTCGCCGTTCACCGCGTCGAATCCGTCGGTCTACCTGGATATCGACCGGGAGAAGGCGCAGGCGCTGGGGATCGCCGTCGCCGACATATTCAACGCGCTGCAGACCACGCTGGGCGGTTTCTATGTCAACGACTTCAACCTGTACGGCCGCGTCTGGCAGGTGAACCTGGAGGGCGACGCGCACGACCGCAGCGACGTCTCGGCGATCTGGAAGATCTATGTCCGCAACAAGACCGGCGAGATGGTGCCGCTGCGCGCCATCGCCACTGCGCATATCGTCCTCGGGCCGCAGGTGATCAGCCGCTACAACAACTATCGCAGCGTCACCATCAACGGCGGACCGCGGCCGGGCGTGTCGTCCGGCGACGCGCTGAAGGCGATGGACGAGCTGTCCAAGACCACGCTGCCGCCGGGCTACAGCTATGAATGGACCGGCACGGCGTACCAGGAGCGGCAGGCGTCCGGGCAGACCGGGATCATCCTGGGGCTGTCCGTGCTGTTCGCCTACCTGTTCCTGGTCGCGCTGTATGAAAGCTGGATGATCCCGATCCCGGTGCTGCTGTCGGTCACGATCGGCGTCAGTGGCGCCTTCGCGGGGCTGCTGATCTCCGGCCTGTCACTGGACCTGTATGCACAGATCGGCATGGTGGTGCTGATCGCGCTGGCGGCGAAGAACGGCATCCTGATCGTGGAATTCGCCAAGGAAGCCCGCGAGAACGGCCTGTCCATCCGCGATGCCGCGGCCGCCGGCGCAAGGACCCGGATCCGGGCGGTGCTGATGACCTCCATCGCCTTCATCGCCGGCCTGGTGCCGCTGGTCTGGGCCGAGGGCGCGGCGATGCTGAGCCGGCGGGCCGTCGGGACGGCGGTGTTCGCGGGGATGATCGCGGCAAGCTCGATCGGCGTGTTCCTGATCCCGATGCTGTACGCGGTGTTCCAGGGCATCCGGGAATGGACGAAGCGGCGGGTCGGCCGGAAGGCGGCGCCCCACTGATCGGGGTATTCGGCATCCTCTCGCCACGGTCCGGTCCGGCCGAATCCCCCGTATCCCCTGGCGCACCGGGTGGTCGGGCCGAATGGTCGGGCCGGGGCCGGATCGTGACGGGAAGGCGCCCTTACCCGGCCCCGAACGCCCGAAACCCCACCCGGCGTCCCCGTTTCGGCATCATTCCGGCACCCTGCCGCGGCGCACCAATTTGTTGAAACCCGTCGTCCGATCATGCTTTTGTCGCGTTCGTGATCTCGGGAAGGCGATGCGCAGTGGAATTGGAAAGCGGTTTGGCTGAATCCACCCCAGAGGGCGACACCGGTTTGCAGTCGGCGGGCGCGCCCCATCCGGACGATGAGGCCGTGATCGCGTTGCAGGCCGCCATCCTGGACAAGCTGACCTATCACGTCGGCAAGCGCCGAGCGATCGCGACGGAGCGGGACTGGCTGATGGCGACGGCGGTCGCGATCCGGGACCAGATCGTCGACCGCTGGCTTTCCAGCATCGACCGCACCTACCAGCAAGGTTCCAAGCGCGTCTATTACCTGTCGCTGGAATTCCTGATCGGCCGGCTGCTGTTCGACAACCTCAACAACATGGGCAAGCTGGCGACCATGCGCGCCGCGCTGGCCGGCCTCGGGGTCGATCTCGACAAGCTCCGCGCCCTGGAACCCGATCCTGCCTTGGGCAATGGCGGCCTGGGACGGCTGGCGGCGTGCTTCATGGAAAGCATGGCCACCGTCGACATCCCCGCCTATGGCTACGGCATCCGTTATGACCACGGACTGTTCCGCCAGGTGATGAAGAACGGCTGGCAGCAGGAATTCCCCGAGGACTGGCTGTCGCAAGGCAACCCTTGGGAATTCTTCCGCCCGGAGGTCAGCTACGACATCGGCTTCGGCGGCTCGATCGAGGCGGTGCCGATCTCGGAAGCCGCCGTCCGGCATGTCTGGCACCCTGCCGAAACGATCGAGGCGGTCGCCTACGACACGCCGTCGGTCGGCTGGCGCGGCCGGCGGGTCAACACGCTGCGCCTGTGGTCCGCGCGCTCGACCGATCCGCTGCTGCTGGAGGCGTTCAACCACGGCGACCATGCCGGCGCGCTGGCCGAACAGGTGCGCGCGGAGTCGATCTCCAAGGTGCTGTATCCCTCCGACGCGACGCCGGCCGGCCAGGAACTGCGGCTGCGGCAGGAGTATTTCTTCGTCTCCGCCTCCCTGCAGGACCTGGTGCGGCGGCATATCCGCGCGTTCGGGCATATCGGCACGCTGGCCGAGAAGACGTCGATCCAGTTGAACGACACCCACCCCGCGATCGGCGTCGCGGAGCTGATGCGCATCCTGCTCGATATCCACCAGTTGCCGTGGGAAGAGGCCTGGCGGATGACGCAGGCGACCTTCAGCTACACCAACCACACGCTGCTGCCCGAAGCGCTGGAAAGCTGGCCGGTGCCGCTGATGGAACGGCTGCTGCCGCGCCACATGCAGATCATCTACCTGCTGAACGCGCTGCACCTGGGCCAGGTCCGGCAGGAGCACCCGAACGACGAACGGCTGCTGTCCAGCGTATCGATGATCGACGAATCCGCCGGCCGGCGCGTGCGCATGAGCCATCTGGCCTTCCTCGGCTCGCACCGCGTCAACGGCGTCTCGGCCCTGCACACCAACCTGATGCGGGAGACGGTGTTCCACGACCTGCACCAGTTGTTGCCGGACCGCATCGTCAACGTTACCAACGGTATCGCTTTCCGCCGCTGGCTGCACGAAGCGAACCCGCGGCTGACCCGCCTGCTGATCGACGCGGTGGGGCCCGAGGTGCTGGACCACGAGGATGCGCTGGCGAAGCTGCAGCCGCTGGCCTCGGACCCGGCGTTCCAGAAGCGCTATGCCGCGGCCCGCTACGTCAACAAGCTGGCGCTCGCGGACCTGATCCGGCGGGAGCTGGAGGTGCGGGTCGACCCGGCGTCGCTGTTCGACGTGCAGATCAAGCGCATCCACGAATACAAGCGTCAGTTGCTGAACATCCTGGAAGCCATCGCCTTCTACAAC
Organism: Rhodopila sp.; assembly: GCF_035548235.1. GTDB lineage: Bacteria > Pseudomonadota > Alphaproteobacteria > Acetobacterales > Acetobacteraceae > Rhodopila. The sequence continues at coordinate 7,973 of NZ_DASZTJ010000002.1, read as the reverse complement.
GCCGTCCGCGCCAGGCCGATGGACGACTGGAAGCCGCGGGTGAAGGTGTTCGCCGGCAAGGCGGCCGCGAGCTACCACCAGGCGAAGCTCATCATCAAGCTGATCCACGACGTCGCGCGCGTGGTGAACAGCGACCCCACCGTGCGCAACGTGCTGAAGATCGTGTTCCTGCCGAACTATTCCGTGAGCCTCGCGGAAGTCACCATCCCCGCCGCGGACATCTCGGAGCAGATCTCCACCGCCGGGATGGAGGCGTCCGGCACCGGCAACATGAAGTTCGCGCTGAACGGGGCGCTGACCATCGGCACCATGGACGGCGCGAATGTCGAGATCCACGAGCGCGTCGGCGGGGACAACATGTTCATCTTCGGCATGACCGCCGAAGAGGTCGCCGCCCGCCGCGCCCAGGGGCTCGATTCCAGGGACGTGATCGCCGCCTCGCCGATCCTGGCGGAGGTGCTGGACAGCGTCGCCAACGGCGTGTTCTCGCCCGACGACCGCGACCGCTATCGCGGGCTGGTCGAGAACCTGCGCTACCACGACTATTTCCAGGTCTGCGCCGATTTCGACGACTACTACGCGACGCAGCGCCGGGTCGCCCAACTCTGGCGCCGGCCCGAGGACTGGTGGAAGGCGGCGATCCTCAACACCGCCAACGTGGGCTGGTTCTCCTCCGACCGCGCGATCCGGGAATACGCCGGCCTGGTCTGGAACGTGCCGGCTTGGCAAGGTGGCTGATGGGCAAGGCGGCTGATGGGCAAAGCGCCTGATGGACACAGCGCCTGATGGACACAGCGCCTGGGGCGCCGCCCCGCGCCGGATGGTTGATTCGCCTCAATGGCATCATCTTCGCGATTTGATTTGTTTGTGTTATGGCACCATGGCCGTCTGATAGGGCCGGCGCCATATCTCCGCAGAGGATGACGAACCAACAGCCGGCGAGGAAGCGCGACGATGGCCCATCCGGGAATGCACGCCCCGATCGTTCGTGACGCGATGGCCTATGTGCTCGCCGGCGGCCGAGGCTCCCGCCTCCTGGAATTGACGGATGTCAGGGCGAAACCGGCGGTCTATTTCGGCGGGAAAAGCCGCATCATCGACTTCGCGCTGTCGAACGCGCTGAACTCCGGCATCCGCCGTATCGGGGTGGCGACGCAATACAAGGCGCACAGCCTGATCCGCCATCTCCAGCGCGGGTGGAACTTCCTGCGTCCCGAACGCAACGAAGGCTTCGACATCCTGCCCGCGTCCCAGCGCGCCGGCGAGTCCTGGTACGCCGGAACCGCGGACGCGCTGTACCAGAACATCGACATCATCGAGGGCTACGACCCGGAATATATCGTCATCCTCGCCGGCGACCACGTCTACAAGATGGACTACGCGCGGATGCTGATGCAGCACGCCGAACAGGGCGCCGACGTGACGGTCGGATGCATCGAGGTGCCGCGGACCGAGGCCACGGGCTTCGGCGTGATGCATGTCGACCACGCCGACCGGATCGTCGCCTTCATCGAGAAACCCGCCGATCCGCCCGCCATGCCCGACAAGCCCGACATGGCGCTGGCCAGCATGGGCATCTATGTCTTCAAGACCCGCTTCCTGATCGAGCAACTGCACCGCGACGCCGCCGATCCGCAGTCCAGCCGCGACTTCGGCAAGGACATCATCCCCTACCTGGTGAAGCACGGCAAAGCCGTCGCCCACCGCTTCACCCAGTCCTGTGTCATGTCCGGCGCGGAGCGGGAAGCCTATTGGCGCGACGTCGGCACCCTGGATGCGTATTGGGAGGCGAATATCGACCTGACGGCGATCACCCCGGCGCTGGACATCTACGACCGGGACTGGCCGATCTGGACCTATGCCGAGATCGCCCCGCCCGCCAAGTTCGTCCATGAGGAAGTCGGGCGCCGGGGCGAGGCGATTTCCTCGCTGGTATCCGGCGGCTGCATCGTCTCGGGGTCCTTCCTGCGCCAGTCGCTGCTGTTCACCGGCGTACACGTGCATTCCTATGCGCATGTCGAACAGGCGGTGGTCCTGCCCAACGCCGATATCGGCCGCGGCGCGCGGCTGCAGAACGTGATCGTGGAGAAAGGGGTGCGCATCCCGGCCGGACTCGTGGTGGGAGAGGACAAGGACGAGGACGCCCGCCGCTTCCGCCGCACCGAACGCGGCGTCTGCCTGATCACCCAGCCGATGATCGACCGGCTTGGCCTCTGAGCCGGCTTGGCCTCGGGCATCCGGCGCGGGGACTTGCCCGTCGCGGCAGGGCCTGCGTCCATACCGGAAACCGCGCCCGCCCCCGCTTGCCGCAGCGCCTCCTTCCCCCCAGCCTCGCCACCAATCCGATAGGCCTGAATGACCCGCGTCCTCGCCGTTGCCTCCGAAATCTTCCCCCTGATCAAGACCGGCGGCCTCGCCGACGTCACCGGCGCATTGCCCCTCGCGCTCGGTGCCCATGACGTCCGGACCGTGACCCTGGTCCCCGGCTACCCCGCCGTCATGCGCGCCATCGCCGACGCGACCGAGGTCCGAGCCTTCCCCGACCTGTTCGACGGCCCGGCCCGCGTGCTCCAGGTCCAGGCGGCCAACCTCGATCTGCTGGTCCTCGACGCGCCGCATCTCTATGCCCGCGCCGGCAACCCGTATCTCGGTCCCGACCGCGCCGAGTGGCCCGACAACGGCATCCGCTTCGCCGGCCTGGGCGCCGCCGCGGCGGCCATGGCCGTCGATCCGGCCCATGGCTTCGACATCCTGCACGCCCATGACTGGCAGGCGGCCATGGCGGTCGTGTATCTGCATGTCCATCAAGGCCCGCGTCCGGCCACCGTGCTGACCGTCCACAACCTGGCCTTCCAGGGCCGCTACCCCGCCGCCCTGTTCCCCCGGCTGGGGCTTCCCGACCCGCTGTTCCACCTGGACGGCATGGAGTTCCACGGCGACCTGAACTTCCTCAAGGGCGGGCTGCTGTTCGCCGACCGGCTGACCACCGTCTCGCCCACCTATGCGCGGGAGATCACGGCCCCCGAGAACGGCATGGGCCTCGACGGCGTGCTCCGGCTGCGCGAGGACGACCTGGTGGGCATCCTCAACGGCATCGACGACACGGTCTGGGACCCTGCGACCGATCCGCTGGTGCCCTATACCTTCGATCGCCGGCACCTCGACCGCCGGCTGCGCAACAAGACGGCGCTGCAGGAGCGGATGGGCCTCGATCCCGACCCCGAGACGCTGCTGCTGGGCGTCATCAGCCGCATGACCACGCAGAAGGGCCTGGACCTGCTGATCCCGCGCATCGCCCCGATCGCGGCCGAAGGGATGCAGCTGATCGTCCTCGGCGGCGGCGATCCCGCCTTCCAGCGCGCCTTCACGACCGCGGCCGCGGCCTGGCCACGTTCGGTCGGCTGCATGATCGGCTACGACGAGCCGCTCGCGCACCTGATCCAGGCGGGGACCGACGCGCTGCTGGTGCCCTCCCGGTTCGAACCCTGCGGCCTGACCCAGCTTTATGCCCTGCGCTACGGCAGCGTCCCCGTGGTCTCGCGCGTCGGGGGCCTGGCGGACTCGGTCATCGACGCGAACGAGGCCGCCTTGGCCGCCGAAGTCGCCACCGGCCTGCAATTCGCGCCGGTGACGGAAGACGCCTTGTGGGAGACGCTGTTGCGGCTGCATCGTCTCTGGCATGACCGGAAGGGATGGAAACGGATGCAACGTAACGGCATGGCGGCCGACGTATCGTGGCGGCGGGCAGCGGGACGCTACGCGGACCTTTACGCCAGCCTGCTGCCGGCGCGGACGTGACATTGCCCGACATCCGCCCCCCCGTCCCGCTCTCTCCCATGGGCGTCCGCCCGTCCGGCGACGGCATCGCCGTTCGGGTCCACGCGCCCGATGCCGAGGCGGTCGTGCTGTGCCTGTTCGACGACGCCGACCGGGAAACCCACCGCCTGCCGCTGCCGACGCGGATCGGATCGGTCTGGAGCGGGGACTTCCCCGCCGTCGCAACGGGCACGCGCTATGGACTGCGCGCCTATGGCCCTTGGGACCCGTCCCGCGGCCTGCGGTTCAACCCGGCCAAGCTGCTGGTCGACCCCTGGGCCACGGCGCTGGACCGTCCGTTCCGCCTGCATCCGGCCCTGTTCGACCACGACGGACCGAACCCCCAGGACACCGCGCCGCTGATGCCGAAAGCCATCCTCGGCCAGCCCGAGACGGTAGCGCCGGCCGAGGGGACCCTCACCCGCGATACGTTTGATTGGGACCGCCAGGTCGTCTACGAACTGCACGTCCGCGGCTTCAGCATGACCAACCCGGCCGTCCCCGCCGGGATCCGCGGCACCTATGCCGGGCTGGGCCATCCGGCTTCGGTCGCGCACCTGCTGCGGCTGGGCGTCACGACGGTCGAGATCATGCCCAGCGCCGCCTGGGCCGATGAGCGGCATCTGCCGCCGCTGAACCTGACGGATTACTGGGGCTACAACCCCATCGCCTTCCTGGCGCCCGACCCGCGCCTCGCGCCCGGCGGCTGGCCTGAAGTCAGGGCGGCGGTGCAGGCGCTGCGGGACGCGGGCCTGGCCGTGATACTGGACGCGGTGCTGAACCATTCCGCCGAAAGCGACGAGCGGGGACCGACGCTGTCGCTGCGCGGGCTGGACAACGCCGGCTATTACCGGCTGGCCGAGGACCGGTCGCTGTACGTGGACGACGCCGGCTGCGGCAACGTTCTGGCGCTGGACCGGCCGCCGGGTCTGCGCCTGGGCATGGACGCGCTGCGCGCCTGGGCCGCCTATGGCGGGTTCGACGGGTTCCGCCTCGACCTGGCGACGACGCTGGGCCGCGGCCCCAACGGGTTCGACCCCGCCGGCCCGTTCCTGGCGGCGATCGAGCAGGACCCGCTGCTGTCGCGCCTGGCGTTCGTCGCCGAACCCTGGGACATCGGCATGGGCGGCTACCAGCTTGGCCAGTTCCCCGCGCGCTGGGGCGAGTGGAACGACCGATACCGCGACACCGTCCGCCGGTTCTGGCGCGGCGACCCCGGCATGCTGGGCGCGTTCACCACCCGCTTCGCCGGGTCCGCCGACGTCTTCCCGCACCGCCCGCTGACCCGAAGCGTCAACTTCGTCACCGCGCATGACGGGTTCACCCTCGCCGATCTCGTTGCTTACGAAACCAAACGCAACGCGGCCAACGGCGAAGCCAACCGCGACGGCACCAGCGACAACCAGTCCTGGAACAACGGCGTCGAGGGACCCACCGACGATCCCGCCATCCAGGCCGCTCGGGCGCGCGACGTGCGGGCGCTGCTGGCCACGCTGCTGCTGTCGCGCGGCACGCCGATGCTGACGATGGGCGATGAGGCCGGACGGACGCAGCACGGCAACAACAACGCCTATGCCCAGGACAATGCCGGTTCCTGGTTCGACTGGGACGCCGCCGACCAGGCGCTGATCGACGATACGGCGGCCCTGGTCGCGCTGCGCAAGGCGCTGGCGCCGCTGTTCACCGGCGCCCCGCTGGCCGCCGGCGATCCGGCATCGCCCTATGCGGCCCCCGTCGTCACCTGGCGCCACGCCGACGGCTCCGAACTGACCGATTGGGACCAACCGGACGCGCATACGCTGATCGCCGACCTGCGCGCGGGGCAGACGCATGCGCTGCTGGCGTTCCATGCCGGGCGTGACGCGCTGAAGCTGGTGCTGCCGCCGGCCGGCGACGGGCTTGCCTGGCACCCTGCCTTGGGGGCGGTGCCGGGCGAGGCTGGCCCGATCGTCCAAGGCCGGAGCGTGGCCGTCTTCCAGGCGGTTCCATATGAAACGGACAAGCCCGGTCCCGGCGCTGCGGACGGGGCGGCGCGGGAAGACCGGCATCCCGCCGCCGGCGTCACGGACGACGAACTCGAACGGCTGGCCTCGCTGGCCGGCATCGAACCCGCGTGGTGGGACGTCGAGGGCCGGCGCCATATCGTTCCGGTAGAAACGAAACGGACCTTGCTCGCCGCCATGCGGCTGCCCGCCGGCACCCGGACCGACTGGGCGGACAGTCTCGCCAGGCTCGACGCCGAACATGCCGGCCCCCTGCCCCGCATGACGCTGGGCCGGCCCCGCGAGCCGATCGAGCTGACCCTGGGCTGGCCACGTCCGCGCTGGGTGACGCTGCGGCGGGAGGACGGGTCCGAGGACCGCTACCACGCCGACGGGCCGGTGCTGCGCCTGCCGCCGCAGCCGGCCGGCCGGCATCGCCTGGTCGCCGACGACGCCTGGGACCAGGTCCATCACCTGACGGTCGCGCCGGCCCGCTGCTACCTGCCGCCCGCCCTGGCGGACGGCGGGACGCGATACGGGATCGCCGCCCACCTCTATTCCCTTCGCTCCGCCGGCGACCAGGGCATCGGCGACTTCACCACCCTCGCCCGCCTTGCCGCCGAGGCGGCGGAAGCCGGCGCGGCGGTCGTCGGCCTCAATCCGCTGCACGCGATGTTCCCGCACGACCGCCGCCGCGCCAGCCCGTATCACCCGTCGGACCGGCGGTTCCTGGACCCGGTCTATATCGACGTGTCGCACTTGCCCGGCGGCCAGGGCCTGCCGGCGATCCCCGGTTCGGCGGACGACGGGGCCGTCGACTATGAAGCCGTCGACTATCAAGCCGTCTGGGCCCGCAAGCGCCCGGTCCTGCAAGCCGCGCTGCGCACGCCGGCCGAGGTCTCCCCGGCCCTGCACCGCTTCGCCACGTTCCATGCGATCGCCGAGGTGCTGGGCACCAGCTATTGGGCGCAATGGCCGCCGGCGCTGCGCCACCCGGACTCGCCCGGCGTCGCCGCGTTCGCGGCGGAACATGCCGGCCTCGTCGGCTTCCACGCCGCCATGCAGGTCCTGGCCGAGGAGCAGCTTGCCCAAGCCGCGCGCAGCGGCGGACTGTCGATCGGCTTGTATCGCGACCTTGCCGTCGGGGCCGCGCCGGACGGGGCGGAGGCCTGGGCGGCGCAGGAATCGCTGATGCAGGGGGTGTCCGTCGGCGCGCCGCCCGACCCGTTCGCGCGGCAGGGCCAGGTCTGGAGCCTGCCGCCGCCCGACCCGGTGGCGCTGCGCCGGAGCGGCTACGCGGCGTTCAACGAGCTGCTGGAGGCCAATATGCGCCATGCCGGGGCGTTGCGGATCGACCACGCGATCGGCCTGCGCCGGCTGTTCGTCGTGCCCGACGGCACCCCGGCCAAGGACGGCGCCTATATCAACCTGCGGCTGGACGAGATGCTGGCGCAGATCGCCCTGCACAGCCACCGAGCGCGCTGCCTGGTGGTGGGGGAAGACCTCGGCACGGTGCCCGAGGGCCTGTCCGACGCGCTCGCTGCCGCCGACATCCTGTCCTACAGCGTGCTGTGGTTCCATCAGGAGCATGGCCGCCTGAAGCCCCAGGGCGCCTGGAAGCGGCAGGCGGCGGCCTGCGTGTCGACGCACGACCTGCCGACGGTGGCCGGCTGGTGGTCCGGCGCCGACGTCATCGAGCGCCACGCGCTGGGGATGGTCGCGGACCTGGCGGCGGCACTGGCCGAACGGACGGCGGACAAGATGGGGATGGTGGCGCAGCTTGCGCAGGAGGGGCTGTTGGCGTCCACCCCCGACCTGGACGGCCCGCTGCCCGACGACGTCGCCGCCGCGATGCACGCCTTCGTCGCGGCCACGCCGTCGCTGCTGGCGCTGGTGCAGGCCGACGACCTCGCCGGCGACCCGGTCGCGCTGAACCTGCCCGGCACGGACCGGGAGCGGCCGAACTGGCGCCGCCGCCTGGCGCCCGACGTGACCGCGTTGTGCCACACGCCGCTGGCGCGCGCGATCCTGGCATCGATGCAGGCACGGGTCGAACCGGGTCCTCCCCGCGGCACAGTTGATCGCGGCACAGTTGATCGCGACACCGTTGATTCCGGCACGCAGGCTCCATAGTTTGCGGCCCATGGTAGACGACCCAACGGCAGACGACGCGTC
>NZ_DASZTJ010000001.1:0-1897 GCF_035548235.1 Rhodopila sp. | reverse complement strand
GCTTCATCCGCACCTCGACGCCCGCGGCGCGCAGCTTATCGGCATAGAACTCCCCCTCGTCGCGCAGCGGGTCGTATTCCGCCGTCAGGATCAGCGCCGGCGGCAGGCGACCCAGGTCGTTCGCGCGCATCGGGCTGACATGCGGATGGGTCGCCTGGGACGGATCGGACAGGTAATGATCCCAGAACCAGATCATCCCGGCCTTGCCCAGGCCATAGCCCTCGGCATTCTCCTCCAGCGACGGCGCGCCGCTGGTCCAGTGGTCCGTCACCGGATAGATCAGCAACTGCGCCAGCAGTCGCGGGCCGCCTTCGTCTCGGATACGCAACGCCGTCACCGTCGCCAGGTTCCCCCCGGCGCTGTCGCCCGCCACGATTACCCGCCCGGGGTCGGCCCCCAGCCCCGAGGCATTCGCCTGCGCCCAGCGCGTCGCCGCCAGGCAATCCTCGACGGCGGCGGGGAATTTGTGTTCCGGCGCCAGGCGGTAATCGACCGACACCACCACGCAGCCGGTCCCGGCGCACAGGTTGCGGCACAGGAGGTCATGCGTGTCCAGGCTGCACACCACGAAGCCGCTGCCGTGGAAATACACGATCAGCGGGAACGGCCCCTCGCCCAGCGGCGTGTAGATACGCAACGCCAACGAGCCGCCCGGCCCCTGCATGTCCCGGTTCTCCACCTTCGCGACCGCGTCCGCGCGCATTCCCGGCACCGTCCGCGCGGAGAATTGCGCGCGCGCATCGGCGACGGACAGCGTATGGAACGGCGGCAAGGATGCTCGCAGGTCGAGCAGGGTCTGGATTTGCGGATCGACCGGCATCGGGTGTCCTCCCTCGCGGATTTCTTGCCGCGAAGTATGCGCGAGCGGCACGCCGCCGCAACCCGACGATCGCTCCGGCCCTGTCTCGGACCCTGTCCCCCTGGGCATCCGCGCGCATCGGGCCTAGGAAAGACCCATGCCAGCCGACACCGCTACCCCAGCCGCCGAACCCGATTCCATCCAGGGCGCTCGGGTTACCTCCGCCCCCAACCTGTTCCTGACGGTGTTTCCGTCGGTGATGCTGCCGATGTTCCTGGCGGCGCTGGACCAGACCATCGTCGCCACCGCCCTACCCTCCATCGCCGGCGCGCTGGGCGATGTGGAGCGTGTGTCCTGGGTCGTCGTCTCCTACCTCGTGGCCACGACCATCGCCGCCCCGGTCTATGGCCGCCTCGGCGACGCGCTGGGACGGCGGCGAATGATGTTCGTGGCGATCGCGGTGTTCGTCCTCGCCTCCGTGCTGTGCGCGCTGTCCACCTCCATCCTGATGCTGACCGCGGCGCGGCTGCTGCAAGGCGCCGGCGGCGGCGGGCTGATGACCCTGTCGCAGGCGCTGATCGCCGAGGCGGTCCCGCCCCGCCAGCGCGGCAAGTACCAGGGCTACCTGTCGGGCATGTACGCCACGGCGGCGACGTTCGGGCCGGTCGCCGGCGGCTGGCTGACGCAGCATTACGGCTGGCAGTCGGTGTTCATGGTCAACCTGCCGCTGGGCGCGCTGGCGGCAGTGCTGGTGCTGCGCCTGCCGGCCGTGGCGCGGAGCGGAGGCCCGATCAATTTCGACGTCTGGGGCACCGTGTTCTTCGCCGGCTTCATCGGACCGCTGTTGCTGGCGATGGAGAAGGCGCAGCACTTCGGCGCCGGCGCGGTCTCGGTCGGCGTGGCCATGGTGCTGCTGGCGGCCGTCAGCCTGGCGCTGCTGATCCGGCAGGAGAAGCGCGCCGCCGCGCCGCTGCTGCCGGTCAACCTGCTCCGCCAGGCCGGCATCTGGCGGACCGACGCGCTGGCGGCCTGCGTCGCGGCCCAGACCGTCTCCCTGGTGTCGTTCCTGCCGATGTACCTGCAGGTGGTGCGCCCCGC